>JABDPN010000308.1 GCA_013042715.1 Flavobacteriaceae bacterium
TATTTATAATCTAATTTAATAACTGCAAAATCTTCATCTGATATATATAGTTTTCCAGTAAATTTTGCTTTAGATTTTCTTGGTTCATATAAAATTTCATATACAATCTTGCCATCAAAAACAGTTATCTCTTTAAACTTATATTCGTATAATTCAGAATTTAATATCGAACGTAAACGTGTTTTATCTATTGTAGTAGAAGTATTGAAAAGATTAAAAGTTTCAGATGTTAATTCTTCTGAAGTAAAGGTTTTAATACTATCTTTTTTTTGTTCTTTCTGCTGTTCTTTTTTAAACGACAATGAATCTTCAATTTTAAACAAACCAGATTTTAGTTTATAACTAAGTGTAGTATCTAAATATTTAAGTATTACATTTTGTGCTTTTTCTTGAACTGCATCTATAGAGAAACTCCTGTTTTTATCTAATAGAGTAGTCGCCTTATGTACATTTAGCTTTTTATTTTCGAAATCTTTAAAATATAGATCTGCTATATAATCTCTAAAAAAAACAGCTTCACTAGTTTTAATAGAATTTGTAAGTGCTCTTAATTCGTTGTTAGCATCTTCTAATTGTTTTCTTTTTTGACCAGAAACTTTATCTATTTCAAAATTTAATGTATTAAAATCAACTAATGTAGTACTTCTAAAAAACAAATTGTATTTACGTTCAGTATGTGAATAATTCTTGTTTAGATTTTCGTTAACTTTTTTAATAATTTCGTTTGCATTTGGCTTAGCATTGCTAACATAAACTTGATCTAAAATCTCTAAGTATTCTTTTAAAACTATGATGTTATTAGAATTAATAATATCTTCAATACTAAGCATAACACTTGAAAAACCTAAAGAACTAATTTTTATTAACTTACTAGTGTTTTCTTTAATATTTATAGTGAAAATACCTTCTTCGTTACTTATAACGCCTTTATTTATTTCGGTTTGTATTGTAGCAAATGCAATAGGATTGTTATTATTATCTACAATTTTAGCAGTTAAGGATTGACTAATAATAAGTTTCGTAAAAAATAGAAATAGTAGAGTGAAAAAATACTTTTTCATTTAAATTAGTGTTTCTTTCAAGACGAATAATCTTGTATTTTGTTACTTTAAAAGTAGAGTAATACTTAGAATAATTTATATTTGCGCCTCTATTTTAATATAAATTTATGAAAGCAGGAATAGTAGGTTTGCCAAACGTAGGAAAATCAACGTTATTTAATTGTTTATCTAATGCAAAAGCTCAAAGCGCAAACTTTCCTTTTTGTACGATAGAGCCAAATATTGGTGTTGTTAATGTTCCAGATCCTCGATTAGAGAAATTGGAATCTTTAGTAAATCCACAACGTGTTATTCCAGCAACTGTAGATATTGTAGATATTGCTGGATTGGTAAAAGGCGCAAGTAAAGGTGAAGGTTTAGGAAATCAGTTTTTAGCTAATATTAGAGAAACAGACGCTATTCTTCATGTTTTACGTTGTTTTGATAATGATAATGTTGTTCATGTAGATGGTAGTATCGATCCTATTCGCGATAAAGAAGTTATCGATTTAGAACTTCAGCTTAAAGATCTTGAAACAGTAGAAAAAAGAATAGAACGTGTTTCAAGAACAGCAAAAACAGGAAACAAAGAAGCTCAAAAAGAGGAAGCTGCTTTAAAACATATTATAGAATACTTAGAAGCAGGAAAGTCTGTTAGATCTTGTGAATTTGGAGAAGATGAATACAAGGAATTCGTAAAACCATTGCAACTCATTACAGATAAACCCGTTATGTATGTATGCAATGTAGAAGAAGCATCTGCAGTATCAGGAAATGCTTATGTAGATAAAGTAAAAGAAGCAGTTGCTCATGAAGATGCTGAAGTCTTAGTTCTAGCTGTTGGTACAGAAGCAGATATTAACGAATTAGATGATTACGAAGAGCGCCAAATGTTCCTTGAAGATATTGGACTGAACGAACCAGGTTCATCAAAACTTATTAGAGCTGCTTATAAATTATTAAAACAACAAACTTATTTTACAGCCGGAGAAAAGGAAGTAAGAGCTTGGACTATTACTATTGGTTCAACTGCACCTCAAGCAGCAGGTGTTATTCATACAGATTTCGAAAAAGGCTTTATTAGAGCAGAGGTTATAAGCTATAATGATTATGTTAGCTATGGAAGTGAGGCCAAAGTTAAAGAGGCTGGAAAAATGCGTGTTGAAGGGAAAAGTTACATAGTTAAAGATGGTGATGTGATGCATTTCTTATTCAATGTGTAATTTTTTATTTTTTTAAATATCTGAAAGCCAATGTTCTCAACAACTTTGGCTTTTTTTTGTTAATTACTTTGCTAGTACAGTATTTTATATTATATACTGAAATAGTATATTAGCGATTTATCCAAATTTTACATTTTTCTATGGCCCAAGAAACCAAATATACCGAAGATAATATTCGTTCACTTGATTGGAAAGAGCATATTAGAATGCGTCCAGGAATGTATATTGGTAAATTAGGTGACGGTTCTTCTCCAGACGATGGTATTTACATCTTATTAAAAGAGGTTTTAGATAACTCTATAGACGAATATGTCATGGGAGCAGGTAAAACCATAGAGATTTCTATTCAAAGCGATAAAGTAACTGTAAGAGATTATGGTCGTGGTATTCCTTTAGGAAAAGTTGTAGATGTGGTTTCGAAGATGAATACTGGAGGAAAATACGACTCTAAAGCATTTAAAAAATCTGTTGGATTAAATGGAGTAGGAACCAAAGCAGTAAATGCTTTATCAGCATATTTTAGAGTAGAATCTAATAGAGAAGGAAAATCGGCTTCCGCAGAGTTTGAATTGGGAGAATTAACAAATCAAGAATTGCCTGAAGAATCTTCAAGACGCAAGGGAACTAAAGTTTCTTTTATTCCTGACACTGAAATTTTTAAAAAATATAAGTACAGAAACGAGTATGTCGCTAAAATGCTAAAAAACTATGTTTACCTAAATCCAGGGTTAACAATAGTTTTTAATGGCGAAAAATACTTTAGTGAAAATGGTTTAAAAGATTTATTGGAAGAGAATACCAATGAATCTGATATGTTGTATCCAATCATACATTTAAGAGGAGAAGATATTGAAGTAGCCATTACTCATTCTAAAACGCAGTATAGCGAAGAATACCATTCTTTTGTAAATGGACAAAATACCACTCAAGGAGGTACGCATTTAGCTGCTTTTAGAGAAGCTTTAGTAAAAACAATAAGAGAGTTTTATGGCAAGAATTTTGATGCATCAGATATTCGTAAATCTATAATTTCAGCAGTTTCCATTAAAGTAATGGAACCAGTTTTTGAAAGTCAGACAAAAACAAAATTAGGTTCTACAGATATGGGAGGTGATCTACCTACGGTTAGAACTTTTATTAACGAATTTGTCAAACGTCGTTTAGACAATTACTTACACAAGCATTCTGAAGCTGCTGAAGCAATTCAGCGTAAAATTCTTCAAGCTGAAAAAGAAAGAAAAGAATTATCTGGTATACGTAAGATTGCGAGAGAACGTGCTAAAAAAGCAAGTCTTCACAATAAGAAGTTACGAGACTGTAGAGTACATTTTGGAGATTTAAAAAAAGATAGACGTTTAGATACAACTCTATTCATTACTGAAGGAGATTCGGCTTCTGGTAGCATCACAAAATCGCGTGATGTTAACACACAAGCTGTATTTAGTCTTAAAGGAAAACCTTTAAATTCGTATGGTTTAAGTAAGAAGATTGTCTATGAGAATGAAGAATTTAACTTGCTTCAAGCTGCTTTAAATATAGAAGAATCTATAGAAGATCTGCGTTATAATAATATTGTTATTGCAACAGATGCTGATGTTGATGGTATGCATATTCGGTTGTTATTAATAACTTTCTTTTTACAATTTTTTCCAGAGGTTATTAAAGAAGGCCATTTGTATATTTTACAAACACCTTTGTTTAGAGTAAGAAATAAAAAGGAAACGATTTATTGTTATTCAGATCATGAAAAAGTAAATGCTATAGAAAAGTTGAAGCCAAAACCAGAGATTACACGTTTCAAGGGATTAGGCGAAATTTCTCCAGACGAATTTAAATTCTTTATTGGCGATGATATTAGATTAGATCCTGTTATGTTAGATAAAAACATGTCAATTGAAGAATTGCTGCAATTTTACATGGGAAAAAACACACCATCCAGACAAGAGTTTATTATTAACAACCTTAAGGTTGAATTAGATAAAATCGAGGATTATTAATGAGAACAAATAACGAAAAAGTTAAAAATATAATCATATCGCTATATTTTATAATATTTGTCTTTGGAATACTAATACTAACTTTATTTAATGTTTTTAGTGATGTTTCAAAGAACTCAACATCTACATTAATAATAATCATTTTAATTATTGCCTTACTCTTTGTATTGACTTATAGAGTTTCGAAATTCTTTGAATATGACAGTGATGGTATCAAAGTCGTGTTTTTAAATAAAGGATTATTATTAACAGAATACTTAAATTATAGAGAACACAAACTAGAATTGGATAAAGACAAACTTATTGGCTTTAAATTTCATAATTATTACTTCTATAAAACTCTTGTAATTTACTATTTGAGTCGTCATAATAATAAAAAAAGGGAAGTTTTTAATGTTACTTTAGTTAGTAGAAAAAAAAGAAGATATATTAAACAGTCAATAAGAAAAATTATTAAGCATAATACCCAATCAAAACAGCAATTTTAAATGACAGAAGAAAATGAAGATATAATTAATGATAATGGTGAAAATCAGGAAACCATTACCAGAGTTACTGGAATGTATAAAGATTGGTTTCTGGATTATGCTTCATATGTAATATTAGAGCGTGCAGTACCTGCAATAGAAGATGGTTTTAAACCTGTTCAACGCAGAATCATGCATTCCATGAAAGATTTAGATGATGGTCGTTATAGCAAAGTAGCAAACATTGTTGGTCATACTATGCAATATCATCCACATGGCGATGCAAGTATTGCAGATGCCATGGTTCAAATCGGTCAGAAGGATTTATTAATAGACACACAAGGCAACTGGGGAAATATACTTACAGGAGATCGAGCTGCAGCATCACGTTATATAGAAGCACGTTTATCAAAATTTGCTTTGGATGTTGTTTACAATCCTAAAATTACTGAATGGCAAGCGTCTTACGATGGAAGACGTAAAGAGCCAATAAATCTTCCAGCAAAATTTCCTTTACTATTAACACAAGGAGGAGAAGGTATAGCTGTAGGTTTATCTACCAAAATATTACCTCATAATTTTATAGAGTTAATTGATGCTTCAATTAAGCATTTAAAAGGAAAACGTTTTACAATTTTACCAGATTTTCCAACTGCTGGAATTGCTGATTTTACCAATTATAATGATGGTAACAGAGGTGGAAAAGTTCGTGTTAGGGCAAAAATATCACAACGTGATAAAAACACATTGGTCATTACTGAAATTCCTTTCTCTACAACAACTTCCTCATTAATAGATTCAATCATAAAAGCAAACGATAAAGGTAAAATTAAGATTAAACGTATTGAAGATAATACAGCTGCAGAAGTAGAAATACTTGTACATTTGCCTTCTGGAATTTCACCAGATAAAACAATAGATGCATTGTATGCATTTACAGCTTGCGAAACATCAATTTCTCCTTTAGGTTGTGTGATTGAAGATAATAAACCTTTGTTTATTGGAGTAACTGAAATGTTACGTCGTTCTACAGATCATACAGTAGAATTGCTTAAAAGTGAATTGGAAATTAAACTTAACGAACTTGAAGAACAATGGCACTTTGCGAGTCTCGAGCGCATTTTTATAGAAAATAGAATCTATCGCGATATTGAAGAAGAAGAAACTTGGGAAGGTGTTATTTCTGCTATAGATAATGGTCTTATACCTCATATTAAACATCTTAAACGTGCTATAACAACAGAAGACATTTCACGTCTAACAGAAATACGAATTAAACGAATATCAAAATTTGATATTGATAAAGCCCAACAAAAAATTGATTCTTTAGAAGATCAAATTGCTGAAGTGAAACATCAATTAGCTAATCTAATAGATTATGCTATCGCTTACTTTATAAGGCTGAGAAAAAATTATGGAAAAGGTAAAGAGCGTAAAACTGAAATCAGAATTTTTGATGATGTTGATGCTGCAAAAGTTGTTATTCGTAACACCAAACTTTATGTAAACAGAGAAGAAGGATTTATTGGAACATCCTTACGTCGTGACGAATATGTTTGCGATTGTAGTGATATAGACGATATAATTGTCTTTACTAAAGACGGTAAAATGATGGTTACAAAAGTTGATACAAAAACTTTTGTAGGTAAAAACATTATCCATGTTGCAGTCTTTAAGAAAAAAGACAAACGTACCATTTACAACATGATTTATCGTGATGGATCACGTGGTCCAACATACATAAAACGTTTTTCTGTAACTTCAGTTACTCGTGATCGTGTTTATGATTTAGCAAAAGGAAATAAAGGAACTGTTGTTTGGTATTTCTCTGCAAATCCTAATGGAGAAGCGGAAATTGTTACTGTTTTACTTCGTCAAGTAGGAAGTATTAAAAAACTAAAATGGGATTTAGACTTTGCTGATATTTTAATTAAAGGTAGAGCTTCTAAAGGAAATCTTGTTACTAAATATTCTGTAAAACGAATTGAGCTTAAAGAAAAAGGTGTTAGCACTCTTAAACCTCGTAAAATATGGTTTGATGATACTATTATGCGTTTAAATGTCGATGGAAGAGGTGAGTTGTTAGGTGAATTTAGAGGTGAAGATAGAATTCTTATCATTACTCAAGCTGGTATTGCTAAAACAATTATTCCAGAAATGACTGCACATTTCGATTCTGATATGATAGTTATGGAGAAATGGACTCCTAAAAAACCAATTTCTGCTGTATACTACGATGGTGAAAAAGAACGTTATTACGTAAAACGTTTCTTAATAGAAAATGAAAATAGAGAAGATGTCTTTATATCAGATCATCAAGATTCGCAATTGGAAATTGTTTCTACAGATTGGAAACCAGTTGCTGAAGTTGTTTTTGCAAAGGAACGTGGAAAAGATAGAAAAGATAACTTAGTTGTAAATCTTGAAGAGTTTATTAATGTTAAAGGCATTAATGCACTTGGAAATCAATTATCCAGAGATAAAGTTAATCAGATTAATCTTTTGGATCCTTTACCATACGAAGCTCCAGAAGAAATTCATGCAGATGAAATGGAAGTAGTGGACGAAGAAATTGTAGTTAATAATGTAGAGGATATAGTTGAAGACAATAAATTAAAAGAAAATGAAACATCAACACTTGAAGATGATTCTAAAGAAAAAGAAAGTGATGGTGATGGTCAAATAACACTATTCTAAATTCTAAGTGACTTAACATATTGATATTTAGTTAAATAAATTAGAAGACAAATACCTGTCACCTCTATCACAGATTATCACAACCAAAACACCATTTTCTAAATTTTCCGCTAATTTTAAAGCTGCTGCTACTGCACCACCACTACTCATTCCTGCAAATACACCTTCTTTTAAAGCTAACTGTTGAGCCATTTTTATTGCTTCATTTTCACTAACGTTTATTATTTGATCAACTTTTCTTGAGTCAAATATTTTAGGCAAATAACTTTTTGACCATTTTCTAATACCTGGAATATTTGAGTTTTCTGTTGGTTGTACACCTACAATTTTAATCTTAGTATTTTGCTCTTTAAGGTATGTAGATGTTCCCATTATAGTTCCAGTAGTTCCCATTGATGAAATGAAATGTGAAATTTTCCCCTCACTATCCCTCCAAATTTCTGGACCAGTAGTTTTGTAATGGGCTTTCCAATTGTCGTCGTTAGCAAACTGATTTAATATTAAATATCCCTTTTTTTTAGATAAATTTTCAGCATAATCTCTAGAACCTTCAATACCTTTACTCTTGCTTGTTAAAGTTACTATTGCTCCATATGCTTTCATTGTTTTTATGCGCTCTGGTGTAGCATTTTCAGGCATAACTAGTTCAATTGTGATATTGTAAAAACCTGCTATCATGGCTAGTGCGATTCCAGTATTACCACTTGTTGCTTCAACAATTTTAGTATTGCTTTTTATGTCCCCTCTATCCATTGCAGATTTTATCATATTTAAAGCTGCTCTATCTTTAACGCTTCCTGCAGGATTGTGTCCTTCAAGTTTCAGGTATAAATCAACGTTTGGGTTATCAATTATATGTTGAGCTTTAATTAGCGGTGTATTTCCAATTGTATCTAGTATGTTCATTTATACTTTATTGGTTTTGTTTTTATTACTGGTTGGTGATATACTAAAGAATTTTTTGGAACGGAATCAGTAATCCATACATTACCACCAATAGTACTATTACTTCCTATTATTGTATCTCCACCTAGAATAGTTGTGTTTGAATAAATAGTTACATTACTTTCTATGGTTGGATGTCTTTTTTTATGTTGCATATCTTTTGATACTTGTAAGGCACCTAATGTTACTCCTTGATAAATTTTAACATAGTCTTTTATTACTGTTGTTTCACCTATTACAATTCCTGTTGCATGATCTATAAAAAAAGGACTTCCAATAGTGGCTCCAGGATTAATATCAACACCAGATAAAAAATGGGCATATTCACTCATAAGCCTGGGAACTAGAGGTATTTTTATTTTATAAAACTCATGACTAATTCTATAAATTGCTATTGCAATAAAACCTGGATAGGAAAGGAATATTTCTTCAATCGAATTTGCAGCTGGATCATTATCTGCCATAAATTCAGCATCTTTATTCAATTTTTTTAGTATTTCAGGAAGGTTTTGCAAGAATGTATACCATTCTTTTTTGCATGAATTGTGTTTATTTATACATACAATATCTGTGATTTCTAAAAATTCTTTTTCTAGAGCATTAAAAGTTGACTCTAGTTCTAAACTTGAACAAAATAGGCTATGAAAAATTTTATCTGTAAATGCTTCTGTTTTTTTCTTTAATGTATAATCTACAAAATACGCT
>JABDPN010000310.1 GCA_013042715.1 Flavobacteriaceae bacterium
ATCGCGTTAAGGCTGTACACATTTCCATTATCGCTTATAACTGAAACTGGAGCAAATTGCTCATCGTTCACTAAAATTTTAACTGGTAATTTTTCACCATCTAAAATCGCTTTTACATCTAAGAACATATCCTGATCGGAATCCTGAACAGCCATTATATCTAAAGATTTTCCTTCACTATTAAAAGCTTTAACATCTAAGCTCCTTTTTCCATCTGTAGAAATGGCTTTAACATTCCAATAGACATAGTTAACTACTACTACTTCCTCTGTTTCTGTTTTACTGGTCTCTTCTTTTTTAGGTTCATCTTTACAACCTGTTAATACAAATATAAATCCAAGGATAAATAAATAATAACCGAATGCTCCAATGATTGATTGGTTTGAATTTTTCATAATATGTCATTTGAATGACTTAAAAATAAATATTTATCATGCATTTTTTCATGATTTTAGTCATATAAAGAAGATAGATTTTAATTTCTTTTATTATAGGCTTTCCTCCTATATTAAAGCATAAAAAAACCTAACTCTAAAAGAGTCAGGTTTTTATAATAAAATATGATTTATAGATTTAGTTTATTGCAACTAGTTCCAGATCAAAAATTAAATCTTGTCCTGCTAATGGATGATTAGCATCTATTATAATATGGTCTTCTTCTACTTCTGCAATTCTAAACTGACGTTGAGAACCATCTGGATTAGATCCAACCAATCCCATACCAACTTCTGGTTTTATAGTATCTGGAAGTTCTGCTTTTGGTACTTTCTGAAAAAGATCTTTATTCACTTCACCATAGGCTTCTTGCATCTCTATAGTAATGGTTTTCTTTTCGTTAACTGCCATATCAATCAGCCCAAGTTCAAAACCAGGAATTAGTTGTCCTTGTCCTAATTTTACTTCTAACGGTTCTCTTTCCAGCGAACTATCAAAAATCTGTCCGTTTACCAATTTTCCTGTATAATGAACCTTAACGGTATCATCTGCTTTTACTTTACTCATAATATCTTTTTAAATTATAGAAAGTGCAAAGTTAAGGTTCATATAATAGTTGAAAGAATAAAATTAAAATAGTTTAGATAATAATTATGAATCTAAAACTCGCTACATTTCAATAATTATTCGTACTAAATTCAAATTCAATATTATACTTTGTTATATTTTTAATTTAATTTATTTCTAATAATATGTTTATAGAAAAGTATAATAAAATATATATATTTAAGACCTAATGCTAACATTTAACATCATGAAAATATTTACAAACATTGTTTATATTATTACCCTTATTTGTTTTAATTATTCATCTACTTACGCACAAGAATTAAGAAATAATGACGAGAAAGATGATGTATTTAAAGGACTAGAATTACGAAGTATTGGTCCTGCTTTTATGAGTGGTCGTATTTCAGATATTGCTATTCATCCTCAAAATGAAAGTATTTGGTATGTTGCTGTAGGTTCAGGTGGTGTATGGAAAACAACAAATTCTGGAACGACTTGGACACCAATTTTTGACAACGAATCCTCCTACTCTATTGGATGCGTTTCTATTGATCCTAACCAACCAGAAACCATTTGGATAGGTACAGGTGAAGATGTTGGTGGAAGACATGTTAGCTTTGGAGATGGAGTTTATAGAAGTGATGATGGTGGTGATAGTTGGTCTAACATGGGACTTACAAAATCACAGCACATTTCACGCGTTATTATTCATCCTGAAAACAGTAATATAATATGGGTAACAGCTCAAGGTCCACTTTGGAGTAAAGGTGGCGAACGTGGATTATATAAAAGTACAGATCGTGGTAAGACATGGAAAAAAACTCTTGGTGATGATGAATGGACTGGTGTAACAGAATTAGTCTATGACCCAAGAAATCCAGATCGAATGTATGCTGCAACCTGGCAACGACATAGAACAGTAGCAGCCTATATAGGAAATGGTCCAGGCACTGCATTATACAGAAGTGAGGATGGTGGTGATACCTGGGAAAAATTAACCAATGGTTTACCAAAAACTGCAATGGGAAAAACAGGTTTAGCTATTTCTCCTCATGATCCAGATGTGTTGTACGCTGCTATAGAATTGGATCGAAGAAAAGGTGGACTCTTTCGCTCAAATGATGGAGGAAGCTCTTGGTCTAAACAGTCTAACACAGTAACTGGAGGAACAGGACCACATTACTATCAAGAATTATTTGCTTCTCCTCACCAAAAAGATCGTTTGTATCTCATGGATAATACTATGCAAATTTCTGAAGATGGTGGCAAGACATTTTACAGAATGAACAGAAAGAATAAACATGGTGATAATCATGCTATAGCTTTTAAAAAACATGATCCAAATTACTTACTTGTAGGTACTGATGGTGGTTTATATGAATCTTTTGATTTGACCAAATCATGGAAATATATTGAAAATTTACCAGTTACACAGTTTTATAAACTGGCTGTAGATGATACCGAACCTTTTTATAATATATATGGTGGTACACAAGATAACAGCACCGAAACTGGTCCATCTCGTACCGATAATCTCCATGGTATACAGAATAGTGATTGGCGTGTGGTACTGAATTGGGATGGCCACCAACCTGCTACTGAACCAGGAAATCCGAATATTGTCTATGCGCAACGACAAGAAGGTACACTTTCTCGTTTAGATATGAAAACAGGTGAAGCTATAGATATTCAACCACAACCCGAACCAGGAGATGCAATCCAACGTTTTAACTGGGATGCTCCTATTCTGGTAAGTCCACATA
>JABDPN010000181.1 GCA_013042715.1 Flavobacteriaceae bacterium
CTGGTGCAATGAATATTTTTGTTAGAATTAATGACACATTGCTTACAAGTCCTACTAGTGATAGGATTTTAGATGGAATTACTAGAAAAAGTATTTTAAAAATAGCAGAAGACGAAGGAATTAAAACAGAAATTAGAAAAATTACTGTTAGTGAAGTTATGGAAGCTGCAAGAAACGGAAACTTAAAAGAAATGTTTGGTGCAGGAACTGCTGCTGTTATTTCTCCTATTTCTGGGTTTGGATTTAAAAATGAGGATTTTGATTTACCAGAATTAGAAAATCCTTTTGCATTACGTCTTAAAAAACGCATAACAGATATTCAAACAAATAAAGCCGAAGATAAATTTGGCTGGCGCGTACAAGTTTAATAACAATTAAAAAAGAGACGCAAATTGCTTCTCTTTTTTTTATTTATCTAGTATCTCTTTAATATTGGGTTTGAAATAGTTAGGTCCTTTAAGAACTTTACCATCTTCTCTGTAAATAGGTTCACCATCTTCACCTAATTTACTCATATTACTTCGTTGAATTTCGTTAAAAACCTCTTCAATTTTATGTTGTAGACCATGCTCAATTATGGTACCACATAAAATATAAAGCAAGTCTCCTAAAGCATCTGCAACCTCAACTAAATCGCCATTTGTAGCTGCATCGAGATACTCTTCGTTTTCTTCTCTCATAAGTTTATAACGCAAAAGATTTTTTTCTAAGCCTAAATCGGCTTTTGGTGTTTCTCTATAACCTAATTTGTATGCTGTATGAAATTGTTTAACAGCTTCAATTTTTTCTTTCATTTATAGTTTATTATGTTAGTTTTTTCATTAACCAAGATGGCACAATTTTTAAAACCCAAGCAATTAAATTCCATCGTTTTGTAATATAAACACGTCTTCTTTTTCTCTTAATAGCTTTATAAATCTGTCTACTTGCTTTTTCCAAAGATGCCATCCAAAAAATACCATCTCCTAATGCCATTCTTGTATCTACAAATCCAGGACGAATATCTGTAACATGTACTTTTCCACCTTTAATTTCCTTAGATTTAAAATACAACGATTCAAGATAATTAACTTGATATGCTTTTGAAGCAAAATACGAAGGTGCAAACCTGTTACCTCTTAAAGATGCTATAGAAGAAATAGATACCAAATGACCAAATCCTTGAGCTTTAAAAAGGTTAAAGGCTAAATTATAAATTCGAGTTGCTCCTAAAACATTCGTATTAATAGTCTCGAGTTCTTTCTTCCATTCTAATACTTCATTTACCAAACCAATTCCAGAAGCATGAATTATTAAATGTACTTCTTTTAATTCCGTTACAATTGTATTAAACAAAAAACCAGTTTCTTTTAAATCCTGAACATCGAAAGCTTTAACTATAAAAGATTCTGGATGTTCAGATTTTAGCTCTTCTAGTAAGTCCTGACGTCTTCCCGTTATTACAATTTTATAACCATCTTCAACAAGATAAGTTGCAAGTTGTCTTCCAATTCCAGAGCTCGCACCAAAAACTATAGCATTCTTCATTTTATTGTTTATTTTCGCATTAGTTATAAAAACCAAAAGCGTTTTTAAAAATAATGAAATATGTTTAGTCAAGGGCAAATTACTTTTGGAATATTATTTGCGATTGCATTTATAATAATAATTGTAATTGCATATCGTAAAGACTTAAAACTTCACAAAAAATACTACAAAGGAAGTTTTTGGGTGTTATTAGCTTTTATTGCTTTTATTGGTATGATTGCTGCGATAAAGTTTTTCTTAGGATAATACACGACTACTTTTTGATTATATTTACATAAACTAATAAACCGTACTAAAATGAAAGCTTTAAAGTATATCGTTTTAATTCTGTTAATACTTTTTATTGGTTGTAGTACTTATGTTGCTGTTCAACCTAATTCTTATGATATTTCCAGAACTCGAACAATAAATGCACCTTCTGCAATAATCTATAATGAAATAATTGACTTTAAAAACTGGTCTGCATGGTCTCCTTGGATAGAAAAAGACCCTACACTTTCTTTTACTTATCCTGAAAAAACAAGTGGTGTTGATGGTTCTTATTCTTGGGAAGGTAAAGACGGAAAAGGAACTATGAAAACGCTTTCTGCTATTGAAAATGATTCTATTTGGCAAGAGTTAAAATTTGAAAATTTCCCTCCTTCAAATGTATATTGGAAATTTAAAGAATCTGGACAAAGTACAGAAGTAAGTTGGGGAATGACCTCTGAAAAAACTTCTTTTATGATGAAATTCTTTGCCATTATTAGTGGCGGAATGGATAAAATGATTGGTCCAGACTATGAGCGTGGACTTGAAAAACTAGACAGCTTAGTAATAGATAAAATGTCTAAATACACTATAAATGTTGATGGAATAAAAGAATATGGTGGAGGATTTTACCTTTATAAAACAACTAATGCTACAAATGCAAATATAAGTTCTACAATGGCAAAACAATATGGAGGTATAGGAGCTTATATGGCGCAAAATCAAATCGCAATGCATGGTATGCCATTTACTATTTATCAGGAAATGAATATGAATGATGGTACTGTAATAATGAGTAATGGTATTCCTGTTAGTCAGAAAATTGAAATTAATGATGATAGTGGAATTCTTTGTGGTTTTATAC
>JABDPN010000315.1 GCA_013042715.1 Flavobacteriaceae bacterium
CAAAAGCACCTTATACACTTCAACCATTCGGTAATGCTTGGTATGCCATTCATTTTGATGCTCCCCAAGGTAAATGGAGTGATAACGAACAAGCTATAACTTCTAGAGAATTGATTTCAAAATTTATTGATGAAGCTTGTGAAAATTATCCTGTAGATGCCTCAAATGTAACACTCTTAGGATTTAGTCAAGGTACTATTTTAAGTTTAGCAACTGCACTCACCTATCCTTCAAAAATTAAAAATGTGGTGGCCTTAAGTGGTTATATTAACCATGATATCATCCCTGAAAATCTAAATAAAGAGGACTTTAAGCATTTAAACATATATAATTCTCATGGTAATGTAGATCAGGTTATTCCTGTAGAATGGGCAAGACAGAATGCTGCTTTTATTAGTAAATTAGGGATTAATTATAAATACAGTGAATTTCCCGTTGGTCATGGTGTTGCACCTCAAAACTTTTTTGAGTTTAGAACTTGGTTAGAAAAATACATCTAATGCAAGTTAAACATTTAGCTTCTATACCCTTTAAAGAAATCATAGATTGTTTCAATATATCTTTTGATGGTTATTTTGTTAAAATGCCAATTGATGCTTCATTTTATAAAAATCGTTGGAAAGTGGCTAAAGTAGATTATAACTTGTCATTTGGTATGTTTGATAATAGCCAATTAGTGGGTTTTATTATCAATGCAATTGATTTTAGAAATGGTAAAAAAATAGCTTTTAATACAGGAACTGGAGTAATACCTGAGTATAGAGGACAAAAAATTGTAAAAGCGATTTATGATTATGCAATTCCTATTTTAAAGGATAACAAAATAAATAGTTGTAGTCTAGAAGTTATAACAGAAAATACTAATGCTATAAAGGCTTATCAACGTATTGGATTTGATATTAGCAAAACTTATATTTGTTTTAAAAACACTTTTGAAGAACCTTTTGAATCTGATGTTAATATGACATTTATAAATCCTGAAGATTTTGATTGGAAGTTTTCTACAAAAGAAAAGCTATATTCTTGGGATAATCAAAAAGAAGCTGTGACGAGAAATGCAAAATTATCTTATTACAGTTTTAGTAAAAATAAAGATATTATTGGATATGCTATTGTAGATAAAAACAGTGGTTATATTGCTCAAATTGAAGCACTTTCGGATTCTATAAATGATTATTTATTAATCCTAAAAAAGTTAACATCTTTAAACCTTAAATGGAGAATCAACAATATTGACAAACGTTTAACAGAAAAAATAAATGCTTTTGAATCTTTAGATTTTCAGAATAGTGTAGATCAATTCGAAATGAAACTAAGTATCTAATTACTTGGTAAATACATCAGGTAATCCAGAAGCTCAAAATCTATTGTATCACTATCCTTTACTTCATATTTAATAACCAATTCTCCCCAATATTTTCCATCTGTAAAATCGGCAAGAATCCATTTATGATTTAATAATTGTATTTTATTAATCATAATTCTATTTTCGGTCATAGATGCATAAGGTACAATGGGATGGTCGTCACCTTCATAGATATTTTTACTAATTAATGCATCTTTAATTTTTGGAATCAGTTGTTCTGTATTGTAACCAAACTTTTCAAAATAGCTTAAAGCATCATCATTATGCTCTAAATTAAAATGAAGTAAATCTAGGTTTTGATCGTATAGAACATCAAGAGAATCTTTATATACCTGTTCTCTATTCTCTGATTTTGATAGTTTTTTTTCATAAGACTCTAGAATACTTTTAGAATTAACAAACATAAATAGAACAAGTAATAAAGTGAACACAAACAGATATAAATATATTTTTCCTTTCATTTTATAATGATATTTCTAAGTTATCGTAGGCTAAAAAAACGTTTTCTGGCAGGATTTGTTGTACCTCGTCATGAAAACCAAGTAAATGACTAATATGTGTTAAATATGCTCGTTCTGGTTGTAATTCAGAAATAAAATGTAGTGCTTCTTCAAGATTAAAATGCGATTGATGAGGCTCATGCCGCAGTGCATTAACAACTAATACTTTTACGCCTTTTAGTTTACTCTTTTCCTCATCAACAACAGTTTTAGCATCTGTTATATAAGCAAAATCATTAAATCTAAATCCATAGACTTGCAAAGTGCTATGCATAACATTAATTGGGACTATTTCAATTCCTCCAAGCGAAAAAGTTGAATCAGTAATTTCATTTTCTATTACTGTTGGTACACCTGGATATTTATTTTCAGTTTTAAAAAAATAGTTATAGCGTGTTTTTAATGCTTGTAAAACACGCTTATGTGCATAAATTGGAATGTCACCTTGTCTAAAGTAAAATGGACGTATGTCGTCTAAACCAGCTACATGATCGCTATGTTCATGAGTAAAAATAATTCCATCAATTTTATCACAATTTGCACGTAACATTTGGTATCTAAAGTCTGGACCGCAATCTATAACATAGCTGTAATTCTCCCATTCAACTAATACTGAAACGCGTAAACGTTTATCTTTAGGGTTATCACTTAGACAAACAGGATGTTTACTTCCAATTATTGGAATACCTTGAGATGTTCCAGTACCTAAAAAAGTTACTTTCATTTTGTCTATGTATTGTTTCAAAAATACTACATATTAATTATTAATCTCAATTAATTTAATTTATTATAATCAAGTAAAATTTAATATTTTTGAATATAATTTAATTTAAACAGTGATAAAGTAAATATAATTCAATTTTTCACTCAATTTCTAAGAAGTGTAATAAATCATCTATACATTTATAAAACGTGACAATTATCAATTTTTATAAGGGAATAAAATTATACATTTAATACACACTAAAAATAGTTTAATAAAAATGAAAATAGGTATATTGAAAGAAACCCAGAAAGGAGATAATCGCGTAGCAATTACTCCTAATATAGCCAAACAACTTGTCGAAAAAGGATTTGAAGTGATAGTACAGGAAGATGCTGGAAATGCTTCTAGTTACAAAAATTCGGATTATAGTAAAGCGGGTGCACCAATTAGGACCAAGGAAGATATTTTTAAGAGAAGTGATGTAATTATAAAGATAAATCCTTTTGATAATGATGAATTAAAGAAATTGAAGAAAGGTCAAATTATTATAGCCCAACTATTTCATAAGTCACATCCGAAGGACATGCAGTTAATTGCTAAGCAGGGTGCTACAGCATTGTCCATGGATGCTATGCCAAGAATTACCAGAGCACAAGATATGGATGTATTAAGTTCCCAAAACAATCTTGCTGGTTATAAAGCTGTTATTAAAGGGGCATATGAAATGACAAAGATATTTCCATTAATGATGACTGCTGCAGGTACTATTACCCCTTCCAGAGTATTAATTTATGGTGTAGGAGTTGCTGGTTTACAAGCTATAGCAACTGCTAAACGCCTTGGAGCAATAGTTGAAGCAACTGATATTAGACTAGAAACTAAAGAACAAACAGAATCTTTGGGTGCAAAATTTATAACTGTTGATAATACTGGTGAAGCCGAAGCAGAAGGAGGTTATGCAAAGGCAGCTTCTGAAGATTATGCAAGAAGACAAAAGGAAGCAGTAAATGAATCTTTATTTAAGGCCGATCTGGTTATTACAACTGCTATGGTACCTGGAAGAAGATCTCCAATTTTAATTACGAAAGAACAAGTTAAACAAATGAAAAATGGCGCTGTAATCATTGATCTGGCAGCGGCACAAGGAGGTAATTGTGAGTTAAGTAAGTTAAATAAAAAAGTGGTTAAGAATGGCGTTAAGATTTTTGGAGCTACGATTGCCCCAGAAAGTGTTTCAACCAATGCCAGTGATTTATTCGCTAAGAACTTATATAACTATATTATTCATCTTACTGAGGGAAATGAGTTTAAATGGAATCTGGAAGATGAAATAACAGACGAAACATTAATTGTATTTAACGGAGAAATTAGACAAAACGATAAAACTGAATAAAAATGACAGTATTCATAGAATTTATAAGGAATAACCTAGAATTAATTTACATTTTAATTCTGGCTATATTAATAGGAGTTGAAGTAATAAAAAATATTCCAGCTGTATTGCATACACCATTAATGTCCGGTGCTAATGCCTTAAGTGGAGTTGTAATTGTAGGCGCTATACTGGTTATGCTTAATGCAAATCCGGAAAACTATATTGCCTTATCACTTGGCTTCATAGCCGTAGTTCTTGGAATTATAAATGTTGTAGGTGGTTTTGCTGTTACAAATAGAATGTTGCATATGTTTAAAAAGAAGAAAAAATGAATATAACTTTGAGTATTATTTATCTGATAGCTACTGTAACTTTCGTTATTGGTTTGAAATTATTAGGTCATCCCGAAACAGCTAAGAAAGGAAATTTAATTGCTGCTTCCGGTATGGGGTTAGCAATATTAGGTACGATATTCCTTCATGAATTAGAAGTGCCTGGGTTTGTTTACATATTAATTGGATCAGCTATTTTAATTGGCGCCATTATAGGATGGATTATCTCGGTGAAGGTAGCAATGACAAAAATGCCTGAACTGGTTTCTTTATTCAATGGTTTTGGAGGTGCGAGTGCAGCTTTAATTGGAATTGTTGAATTTGGAAGTAATGTTGGAAATACAACCCAAATCATAACAATAATAGCGGCAATAATTATTGGAAGTATAACTTTTTCTGGTAGTATGATAGCCTGGGCAAAATTAAATGGAACCATGTGGAAAGACATTAGGCTTCCGAAATATAACCTCATTAATAATGCATTCTTTTTTGGCCTGTTAGTTTTTGGAGCTTATATAGTATGGAGTAACATAGATAACAGTTACATAATATATTTGTTATTACTTGCGGCTTTGGTATATGGAATATTATTTGTTATTCCAATTGGTGGAGCTGATATGCCTGTTGTAATCTCATTATTGAACTCATTAACCGGTATTGCTGCTGCTATTACTGGCGTCCTTTATGGTAACATGGTTATGCTGGTAGGTGGTATTCTTGTAGGATCAGCTGGTTTAATTCTGACTTTTGCTATGTGCGTTGCCATGAACCGATCTTTGGGGAATGTTATTTTTGGGGCTTTTGGAGGGGAAGAAGCTGCTACTGCAGGCGATAGAAAGGTAGGAGGCACCGTAAAGAAAACTACCGCTAGTGATGCTGCAGTATTAATGAATTATGCCGATAAGGTTGTAATTGTTCCAGGTTATGGTTTGGCAGTAGCACAAGCACAGCACGTTATACATGAGTTAGAAGAATTACTTACTAAAAAAGGTGTAGAGGTTTCTTACGCCATTCACCCGGTTGCAGGTAGAATGCCAGGTCATATGAATGTATTATTGGCTGAAAGTAATGTGGACTATGACAAATTAATTGATATGGATGATATTAATCCACAATTTAAAAACACTGATGTAGTGCTAGTTGTGGGCGCTAATGATGTTGTGAATCCTGCAGCTCATAATGATCCTGCAAGTCCTATTTATGGGATGCCTATTTTGGATGTAGAGAATGCTAAAAGTATAATTATAAATAAGCGAAGTATGAATCCAGGATATGCTGGTATAGACAATGAGTTGTTTTTTAATCAAAAGACTTCCATGTTGTTTGGTGATGCCAAAGCAATGATTAATGAATTATTAGCTGAACTTAAGAATATGTAGCTTATAAAAAGTTTTTAACACTTTTTAAGCCATCTCAAATTAATGAGATGGCTTTATTTTTAAGAAGATTTTTATTTTTTCAAATCCATTTCAATTTTAATACCTTTGCTGCGTATTAACACACTACTTAAACATGGAAATAAAGTATCAAAGTGATGCGCATATAGAAAGTATTCCTTCTTTAAAGGAAAAAGCGCTTCGCATTAATCTAAACCCAAATATTTACGGAACATTTGCAGAAATTGGTGCTGGACAAGAAACGGTAAGACATTTTTTTAGAGCAGGTGGAGCTTCTGGTACAATAGCTAAAGCTATGTCAGCGTACGACAAATCTTTTAGTGATTCAATTTATGGAATTGAAGAAGACAGACGTTATGTTACAGAAGATCGTCTAAAGAAAATGTTGGACCATGAAACTAATCTTATTGAGGATAGAATTCCTAGAAAAGATAATCCAACTAAAATGTACTTTAGTTATGCAAACACTGTAACAACTATTGATTTTGCAAAGCGTTATAAAGGACATGGTTGGGTTGGTATGAAATTTCAAATCAATCCAAAGGAAGATTACAACATGATAATTCTTCATATTAGATTTAAGGAAAACGATGCAAGATTACAACAAGAAACACTAGGTGTATTAGGCACCAACTTAATTTATGGTGCTTTTTACAAATATAACGAACCAAAGAAACTATTACGTTATCTCTATGACCACTTAGATAAAGATCAAATGGAAATAGATACAATTAACTTTTCAGGACCAGTTTTCAAAAATGTAGATAATAGGTTAATTAGTTTACAGCTTGTTAAAAATGGTATGACTGATGCTGTAATGTTTGCTCCAGATGGTAATAATGTTCTTCCTGCAAGAGTTTTATACAAAAAGAATATTCTTGCCTTTAGAGGAAGTTTTAGACCTGTTACTAAGGTAAATGAAGATATTCACGATAAATCTCTTGAAATCTTTAAAAAAGAAAATCGTGTTAATCCAGAGAAAACAAAAGTTATTTTTGAAATAACGCTTTCTAACTTAAGAAGTCATGATGGTGAAATAGATGAGCAAGATTTTATGGATAGAGCTCGTCTACTCTGTTCTTTAGGTCATACTGTACTTATTTCAAATTTTAAAGAGTACTACAGACTTGTAGAGTATTTCTCATTATATACAAAAAACAGAATGGGACTTGCAATGGGAGTTAATAATCTTGTAGATATTTTTGATGAAAAATATTACAGACACTTAAGTGGAGGTATTCTTGAAGCTTTTGGTAAACTATTCTTTAAAGACTTACGTGTTTACTTATATCCAATGCTTGATAAAGATGGAAAAACTATTATTACTAGTGATAATTTGAAGGTTCATCCTAGAATGAAAGAACTTTACAAATTCTTTAAATACAATGGTAAAGTTGTTGATATTACAGATTATGACACTAATAATCTAGAAATTTTTTCTAGAAAAGTGTTCCAAATGATTAAAAATGGAGATCAAGGTTGGGAGAAAATGCTACCAAAAGGTGTTGCCGAATTAATAAAAGAACAAAGCTTATTTGGTTGTGAAACCGAAGAAGTTCTTATAAGAGATAACAAATAAAAAAAGCGACCATTTGGTCGCTTTTTTAATGTATCATATAATTCTCTTAAAAAGAAAATTCATATCCAATATTTGCAGAAGAGAAAGTACCAAATTCATCATCTAATGCAGTATAAGATATTTTAATACCAGAACAATCTGATAGTTTAAAACCTATTGTTGGATTATAATAGAAACCTCCTTAATCTAAACCAATAGCATAACCTGCATCTCCACCTATAAAAAATTTATCATTATCTGTATAAAGTCTTAAAACAGCTATTACTGTCATGAATCTTTTTTTAAGCCCATAGAACTTATTTCACTATCATCATCATCAAAAAGATTAGATAACCCTTCTGTAAATCCTACAGAATAGTAATCTGAAATATTGTGTAAATACGTGTAATCAAATTTTAAATTAGAGATAAACAAATCGTTCAATGTTGCGTCTCCAGTAACAATTCCATAACTTAAACTAATATTATGATCTGCTTTTGACTTTGTTTCTGTTATTTCATCTTGTGCAAAAGCATTCATACTAATCAATGCAAGAAGTACAATTGATAATAATCTTTTCAACATTTTTAAATTTTTTAATTAATATTTAGTTATTAAAAAGTACATCTTTTGTCATACTTTAATTGTAATATCTTAACTTTTTTCAAATTCATATTCTATTTTAATCTAGTATTTGATTGGTGTGATCTTTAGTCTTAACTTTTGCAATAATATCTTCAATAATACCTTTTTCATCAATAATAAAAGTTGTACGATGAATACCATCATATTCTCTTCCCATAAACTTTTTTGGACCCCAAACACCATAAGCATTTATTACAGTTTTTTCCTCGTCTGCAAGTAAATCGTAAGGTAAATTATATTTGATTTTAAAATTAGATTGTCTTTTAGCACTATCTGCACTTACACCAAGTACTGCATAACCATTTGCAACAAAACGTTCGTAATTATTACTTAAATTACATGCTTCTGCTGTACATCCTGGAGTACTTGCTTTTGGGTAAAAAAATAAAACTAACTTTTTACCTTTGAAATCAGATAAAGATACTTGGTTTTCATCTTGATTAATCGCTTTAAAATTTGGAGCCTTAACTCCTATTTTTAATGTAGTCATAATTTGTAACTTTGAATTTCATACAAATATAAAACATGACTAAACAAGATCGCGTTAATTTTATTATAAATACACTTAACAAACTGTATCCAGAAATTCCTATTCCCTTAGAACACAAGGACCCTTACACATTACTTATTGCAGTACTTTTATCTGCACAAAGTACAGACCTAAGAGTAAATAAGACGACACCTCTTTTATTTTTAAAAGCAGATAATCCTTTCGATATGGTTAAACTTTCTGTTGATGAAATAAGAGACATTATTAAACCTGTTGGTTTATCACCAATGAAAAGTAAAGGAATCTATGGTTTATCCAGAATACTTATTGAAAAACACGATGGTAAAGTTCCAAAAAGTTTTGAAGCTCTAGAAGAGCTTCCTGCAGTTGGACATAAAACAGCTAGTGTTGTTATGTCTCAAGCGTTTGGTGTTCCAGCGTTTCCTGTAGACACACATATACACAGATTGATGTATAGATGGAATTTATCTAATGGTAAGAATGTTTTACAAACCGAAAAAGATGCAAAACGTTTATTTCCAAAGGAATTATGGAACGATTTACACCTTCAGATTATTTGGTATGGTAGAGAATATTCTCCAGCAAGAGGTTGGAGCTTAGAAAGAGATATCATTACAAAAACTGTTGGCAGAAAATCAATAATTAATGACTATTATAAGAAAAAAAAGTCCTGATTTTCATCAGGACTCAATTCCGCCAAAGTTTAGTTTAGAAGCGTTTCAAACTTTAATTTATTACAATTAATAACACTTAAAGCTTTCGAATAATTCAGAAGAAATTTAACCGTCTCTTCTTTCGGCTTTAGGGTTTCTATTTGGGGATTTTGCTTAGAGTAAAGTTTTGCCATTTACATATTATTATTGTTAATATAAATAGGTAACGTAGCATTTTTTACTTTATTGCTTTAAATTAATAATTTGTTAAAACTATATTATGTTTTTCTATAACTTTTCTTAGATTTATTAATGCATAACGCATTCTTCCTAAAGCTGTATTAATACTTACTCCTGTATTCTCTGATATTTCTTTAAAGCTCATATCGTTATACATTCGCATAACTAAAACTTCTTTTTGATCACTAGGAAGTTCTTCAATTAAACGTCTTACATCTTCTTCTACCTGGCTTTTAATAATAGTTTTTTCAGCATTTAAAGACGAATCACTTAAAACAGAAAAGATATTAAAGTCACCACTATTATCAAATTTTGGAATCCTATTATTCTTTCTAAAGTGGTCTATTACTAAATTATGCGCAATACGCATAACCCAAGGTAAAAACTTGCCTTCTTCATTATACTTACCGAGTTTTAAAGTTTTAATAACTTTAATAAATGTGTCTTGAAAAACATCTTCAGTTATATCTCTATCAAGAACTTTAGAATATATGAAGCTATAGATCTTTTGTTTATGACGATTAATAAGAATAGCTAATGCATTCTCATTACCTTCTATATACGTTTTAACTAACTCAGCATCTTTGATAAGTTCTGTTCTCATAATCTTACTTTTTATCAAGAAATAGATATTCTTGAATGCGGTTAATGTTTAAAAAAGTAATATTATGCTATAGGCAGATGCTTTAATTTATTGATTAATACTAATCAAATATAACAACATTCATACCGAAAAAACAAAAACTATACATTATTTTTTAACTTTTTAACATATTTAGCATTCATTTTTAAAGCTTAATTAGTTATTATATCTTTGCAACTTCACTATAAAAAAATGGCTATAAATACTGATATTTCAACTGTAAATCCTAAAACAAACATTATTATTAAAGGTGCAAATTTGCATAACCTAAAAAATATAGATGTTGTAATACCAAGAAACAAACTGGTCGTTATTACTGGATTATCGGGTTCTGGAAAATCAAGTTTAGCCTTCGATACACTATATGCAGAAGGTCAACGACGCTATGTTGAAAGCCTATCAAGTTATGCAAGACAATTTTTAGGTAGATTACATAAACCTAAAGTAGAATATATTAAAGGTATTGCCCCTGCAATTGCCATAGAACAAAAAGTAAATTCCACAAACCCGCGTTCTACTGTAGGTACAACAACAGAAATCTACGATTATTTAAAATTACTTTTTGCCAGAATTGGTAAAACCTATTCTCCAGAATCTGGAAACGAAGTAAAAAAGGACACTGTTTCAGATGTAATAAAATATATTAAAAAGTTTAATGAAGGTGAAAAATTACTCCTCTTATCTCCTATTCATTTAGAAGAAGGAAGAGAAATGGTAGAAAAACTAAAGGTATTAAACCAGCAAGGTTATTCTAGAATAAAACTTAATAACGAAGTTATAAGAATAGATGGCATAGATTTTAAAAATTTCGATGAACATGATTTATTTTTGGTGGTAGATAGAATAATTTTTAAAGACGATGAAGATTTCTACAACAGATTAGCAGATGCTATTCAAACTGCATATTACGAAGGTAAAGGAGAATGTTTTATTGAAACGCTATCGAATAAAAAGCTAAAACATTTTAGTAACAAATTTGAATTAGATGGTATTAAATTTCTAGAGCCAAATATTCATTTATTTAGCTTTAATAATCCTTATGGTGCTTGTCCAAAATGTGAAGGATATGGAGACACTATTGGTATAGACGAACACTTAGTAGTACCTAACACTGGACTTTCTGTTTACGAAAATGCTATTTTTCCATGGCGAGGAGAAAGCATGAGTTGGTATAGAGATCAATTGGTAAATAACTCTCACAAATTTAATTTTCCAATTCATAAACCTTATTTTGAATTAACTAAAGCACAAAAACAACTTATTTGGGAAGGTAACGAGTTTTTTGAAGGCTTAAATTCATTCTTTGAAGAATTAGAAGCTAAGGCTTACAAAATTCAAAATCGAGTAATGCTATCACGTTACAGAGGTAAAACTAAATGCGATATTTGTAATGGCAATAGGTTACGCAATGAAGCCAATTATGTTAAAATTGGAGGAAAAACAATCACTGATTTGGTTGTAATGCCATTAGATGAGTTAAGTATATTTTTC
>JABDPN010000184.1 GCA_013042715.1 Flavobacteriaceae bacterium
GTGAACAAACACATAGATAGGATGAGGTGTTAGGTTACTTAAACTGTTTTTTGAGAGTTTTTTTAATGAAGAAATTAATGGTTCCCCTTCGTAAGTTTCTTTGGCGTAATTATCGGCTTGGTATTCAAATTTTCTAGATATAACATTCATAACTAAACCTGTAATACCACTAATAGGTGAGTATATAAGCCCAAATGCTATTAATCCAATATGAAAACTAGCAATTTCAACTCCTAGAGCACTAGAAAGTAATGGATTAGAGACTAATAACGATAAAATGTATAATGTTAATCCTGTTAATAGAATAGAGCTGATTAAATTGAAAATAATGTGTTTTTTCTTGTAATGTCCAACTTCATGGGCAAGTACAGCTACTATTTCTTCATCTTCTAAATCGTTTATTAAAGTGTCGTAAAGAGTTACACGTTTTTCACTACCAAAACCTGAAAAGTAGGCATTTGCTTTTGTACTACGTTTAGAACCATCAATTACAAATATCTTATTTAATTTAAAGCCTACAGAATTTGCATATTGTGATATTTTGTCTCTTAATTCGCCTTCTTCCAAAGGTTTTTGTTTGTTAAATAATGGAACAATTAGTTTTGAGTAAAACATATTCATGAAAATTGAAAATACTGCAACTACTAACCAAGCATAAACCCAAAAGTTAGAACCTGTAAGTTCATAAAACCAAATGATTAGTGCGAGAATGCCTCCTCCAATAATAATGAGCATGAACCAACCTTTAATTTTATCCAATATAAATGTCTTTAATGTTGTTTTATTAAAACCAAAACGTTCTTCTATAACAAAAGTTTTATAGTATGAAAAAGGTGTAGTAATAATATCGCTTGCAAGCATGATTATTCCAAAAAATAAAAGAGCAATTATAATAGGATGTGAACTATAACTTCTGGCTATATCGTCAACAAATCTAAATCCATCTAAAAAGAAAAACCCAAGTGTTAATAGTAAAGAAAAAAACGAAGTTGTGTTTGAAAATCTTTGATTTACAGCTTTATATTTTTGAGAAGTTTTGTATTCTTCGTCATCGTAAACATCTTGTAATTCTTGAGGTAAGTCATCTTTAAAATGCTTTGCGTTTAAATAATCTAAATAGTAATCAAATAAAAAATTGAATATTAAAATTCCTATAAATATGTAAAATAAAGTTTCTGATGTCATTATTTAAATTGTCTTTGTCTTTTGGCTTCAAAAATAAGAATTCCTGCAGCAACAGAGACATTCATGGAATCTATTTCACCTTGCATTGGAATAATAATGTTTTGAGTAGAATTTTTGAGCCATACTTCAGATAAACCTTTATCTTCAGTACCAACAACTATTGCAGAAGCTTCTTTGAAATCTATGACATGATAAGGTTTAGATGCTTGTAATGCTGCACAGTAAATTGAAACACCATGACTTTTTAAAATCCCTAAAATATCTTCTGTACTCCCAATTGCAATATTTGTTGTAAATACACAACCAACACTAGAACGAATTATGTTTGGATTATATAGATCTGTTTTTGGATTAGCAATAATAACAGCATCTAGATTAGCAGCATCTGCAGTACGTAGTAATGCTCCAATATTTCCAGGTTTTTCAGCAGCTTCTGCAACTAAAATTAATGGTGATTTAGTCTCAATTTTTAAATTGTTAAGTGATAAATCTTTTGATTTTACAACAGCTAAAACACCTTCTGTAGTATCTCTATGTGCAAGTTTTTTAAACACATCTTTTGAAATCTCAATAACTTCAAAACTATAATAATTTAATGATTCTGCTTCTGTAGTAGAGAACAAATCAGGATAATAAAGTAAGATTTCAATTTCATAATTCCCTTTTAAAGCTAATGACAATTCTCTTTTTCCTTCTATAAGAAATCGTTGTTCTTTATTTCTCAATTTTGATTTTTCTTTTAATGAGAAAAGATATTTAATAAGAGGATTTTGTGTACTGGAAATTTGTTTTGTCATAGGACTGTAAAAATATAAAAAAAGCGAGCTATTTAGCTCGCTTTTTAATTAAGATTTATTTCTTATACTTTTCATCATATCGTTTCCAAAGTTCTGTTTGATGTGTTTCTAAGCTAATTGCTCTTCCATTAATAAAAGCATGTGTTAATTGATTTGTTCGCATGTCAAGCGCATCACCTTCGCTTATAAAAAGTGTTGCATCTTTTCCTGCTTCAAGCGTTCCAAGTTTATCATCTATACCTAATATTTTTGCAGTGTTAGATGTAATAAGCTTTAAAGCTTCTTCTTTGTCTAATCCGAAAGCAGCAATGGTTCCAGCTTGAAATGGTAAATTTCTTGTGTTGGCACGCTCCATATCACCACTATTTTCCAATCCAACTAAAACACCTTTATCAACTAATAGTTTAGCAAGTTTGTAAGGGTAATCATAGTCGTCATCATTTAATAGTGGTGTCTCGTGTACACGTTGTGCTAAAACAGAAATATTATTTGCTTTTAAAGCATCTGCAACTCTTGCAGCTTCATAGCCACCAACTATAACCATTTTTTTAATTTCATTATTGTTTTTAAAAGTTATAGCATCCAGAATTCCTTTTTCATCATTAACATGAATAAATAATGTTTTAGAACCATCGTACAATCCTTTCATGGCCCCGTAAGAAAGGTTTACAGGAGATTTTTCTCCATTTAAATAGGCTTTACTTTCAGCAACAAACTGATTAATGTTTTCAATTTCTTTGCTATAGTTTTTATTAACCTTCATTGCAGGATCTTCACCTAACCACCAACGACCCCGAGTAAAACTATTAGGCCAATTCATGTGGATACCATCATCTTCTTTAATAACTGCATCTTCCCAGTTCCACGCATCAAATTGAACAATGGACGATGTTCCAGAATTTGTTCCTCCTCGAGGTGTAATCTGTCCAATTAACACACCATTTGGTCTTGCACTTTCTACAATTTTAGATTCAGCATTATATGCAATTATGCTTCTTATATGCGGAAGCATTTTGCCAACTTCTCTTGTATCGTTTGATGCCCTAACAGCATCAATCTCTAATAAACCTAAAGTAGAATTAGGAGCAATGAATCCTGGATAAACATGTTTATTGGCTGCATCAATTACCGTTCCTTTATAATCAACTTTTGTAGTTGTTGCATCTGCACAAAGTGTAATTTTACCATTTTCTAAAATAATAATACTGTTTTCGATAACTGTACCATCTCCAATATGAGCAGTTGCTCCTAAAATACTTATAGCTTCATTTTGTTTAGGTGCTGGAGTTTGTTGTGCATTTATAGATGCACAACAAAATATGCTGAATATATATATAAGTCTTTTCATAATTCTAGTGGTTTTGGTCTTCGGTATCACAATGGAAATGTTTATCAACTTTTTTAAGAATAGTTTGTGTTTTCATGCCTTTGTTCTTCTCTTTAAGCATTAAGTTAATTAGCTCACTTCTTTCTTTTTTAATTGAATTTCTTAATTCTGAATCGCGCTCAATATCAAAATAAGTTTTTCCTTCTATTAATGTTTTTTCTGCTTTAGAATAAACAGATAAAGGATGTTCAGACCATAATACAACATCTGCATCCTTACCAACTTTTATGCTTCCAACTCTATCATCTATATGAAGTAGTTTAGCAGGATTTAATGTTACAAATTTCCATGCATCCTCTTCACTAACTCCTCCATAATTTACAGCTTTTGCCGCTTCTTGATTAAGTCTTCTAGACATTTCTGCATCGTCACTGTTTATAGCGACAGTAACACCTGCATTATGCATTATAGCAGCATTGTAGGGAATAGCATCGTTAACCTCGTATTTATAAGCCCACCAATCGCTAAAGGTTGAACCACCAGCGCCATGTGCTTTCATTTTATCTGCTACTTTATAACCTTCCAAAATATGTGTGAATGTATTAATGTTGAAGTTGAATTTCTCAGCTACTTTCATTAACATGTTAATTTCGCTTTGTACATATGAATGACAAGAAATAAAGCGCTCCTTGTTAATAATTTCTGAAAGAACTTCTAACTCGATATCTTTTCTGTAGGGCTTTCCGCTTTTCTTTTTAGCGTCGTATTCTTTAGCTCTGGTGAAATAGTCTATATAAACTTGTTCAACTCCCATTCTTGTTTGTGGAAAACGAATGTTTTGATTACTTCCCCAATTACTTTGCTTTACATTTTCTCCAAGAGCAAATTTTATGAACTTAGGTGTATTATCGTAAATTAAATTATCTGCAGATTCTCCCCATTTTAGTTTAATAATTGCGGAACGTCCACCTACAGGATTTGCAGAACCATGAAGAACCTGAATTGAAGTTACACCTCCAGCTAAATTGCGATAGATTTTAATATCCTCTGGATTTATAACATCTTCTATAGAAACTTCTGCAGTTGAGTTTTGACCACTTTCATTAACACTAGATGTTGCAATATGTGAATGTTCGTCAATGATTCCACTTGTTAGATGTTTTCCAGTTGCATCAATTACTTTTGCATTTCCATTAGATAAGTTTTTACCAATTTTAGCAATTTTCCCATCCTTAATTAATACATCGGTATTTTCTAAAATGCCTTCATCTTCATTAGTCCAAACCGTTGCATTTTTAAATAATATGGTTTCCTGTTTTGGTAAAGACTTAAATCCATAACCATTATTTGGAAAAGTAACTTGAACTGGTTTAATTAATTCGGTTTTATTCTTACTTTCAGTTTTTTTAGCTTTTGAATCAGTATTAGATTTAGCTAAAACTATGGGTTGCTCATTACCATTTGGTAAAATAACTTTACCACTTAAATTGCCTTGGTTATTAGGGTTTGCAACAATTCTAAAGAATTCCTTTTTAATAGAATCTTTACTTTTAAAGGTTAAATTAACCCAATTGTCTTTATAAGAAATCTTAGATCCAATTTTATGGTCACCACTTTTTAAAGTTACAATTGGCTTACTTGGACTTCCCGAAATTGTCAAATTATAATCTGTATTTTCTGCTTTAAAAGTATAAGTACCTTTAATGTCTTTTATGTTAATACTTTCAAACTCGTGATTTTTACCATTAATCCAATTCTGATAAATAACTGTGCCTTTATCTAATGGATGTCCAGATGTAATTAAAAAATTAGCTATTCTGCCATTTTTTAGAGAGCCAACCTTATCAGATTGTCCTATTATTTTTGCTGGAACAGTAGTTAATGCTGCAAGAGCTTTGTCTTTATCAAAACCATAACTTATTGCTTTAATAAGATTTGATTTTAGAGATGTTGGAGTTTTTAATCCTTTAGTAGTAATTGCAAATTCAATATTGTTTTCAGATAAAACTTTTAAATTACTAGGTTTTTGATTCCATTCACGCATAGTTTCTAAATCTAAATAACTTGCTAAAAATGGATTTTCAACATCATAAGCATTTGGGAATTTAACTGGAATGATATACGATGTATTAGTGTTTTTAATATCCTTGATACGTTCGTATTCGTCTCCACCACCAAGAATAACATAGTTAACACCAATTTCGTCACCAACTTTATCTGCTCTTGATGCGTTTAATCTACTTCCAGCTTCAATAATTTGTACTAAGCTTTTGTTTTTATTGTAAGCTTCAAGAGAACGATCTACGTTAGTTGCATGTCCATTTGCATACCATTCTGCATCATAACTTACTTGCCTGAGTAATGCAAAGCTTCCCATGATTGAAGTAGGATAAGACTGAAGTGATTTGACACTTTTAGAAAATGAAGTGTATTGTGCTGAACGTGAGTTAACAATTCGCTTAGAATTCTTTTCATTTTTAGATAGTAAAACTAAAACTCCTGTACCTCTTATAATACCATCTTGTAAATGCGTATTAACTAATCCAAAACCAGCTTTTCTTAGTGAAGATGCAGACTTCTCATCAAAACTGAAATAATCTATACCATTTTGTTCTGGTCTAATGTGGTCGTTCCAGTAAAAACCTTCTCTTGTTGCATCGTATTGAGGTCTGTTACTTGAACTTTTTTGACGCTGAGGTTTTGCAATTCCAAAATCTGAATACAACTCTATAAACGATGGATAAATGCTTTTCCCATTTAAATCGATTTCAATGGTATTTTCTGGAATAGATATTTGTTTTCCAGAAGAAATAACTTTACCATCTTTAATAAGTAACATGCCATTTTTAATAACTTCTGTAGGAGTTATATGGATTTTTGCATTAGTAAAAACAGTGTAGTTTGTGTTTTGATTTGAGACACCATCATTTTTAGGGAAATAGTCTTGTGCAAATAGTAAACTGCTGCACAGAAAAAGTGCAATTAAATAAATTGGTTTATACATTCTTAGTAAGCTGTTTAAAGTTTGAAAACTTTAAAGATAATAAAATGTCTAAATGATATGAGTTTCAATTGTGATTTAACAATTATTTAGAGTTTTCAATATCAAAATAATTGACAAATAAAGCAACTGCATAACTATAACTCTCAATACCTTTTTCTTGATTGTTAGCTTTGAGAAAGTTGCTGTAAAATTCTTTAAAAATAGGTTCTAAAGGGTTTTTATAAGATGTCCAAAAATCATAAGATTCTTGATAATTTGCTAATATTCCAGGATTGACTTGCGCTAGTAATTTTTCGTAGGAATCTGTATCTCTTCTATAAACTTCACTTAAACAATGCCTTAATGCAAAGATATTACCACAATATTTAAAGTATTTATCGTCATTATGGATAGTTGCTAAACAACCAATAAAATTAGCCTCATTTTCTGCAGCATATCCAATTTGATGTGCTTGTTCATGAGCAATAGTTGTTGGAAATTTATACATCGGAATTAATCCATCAATTTGTGATTCGTTTGTAAAAGGGTTTAAATAACCACTAAATCCCATATATGTAAGTGGCAAACTATAGATGGAAGTTTTTGTGCTTTCTGGATTTGGATTTAAATGCGTATATTTTTGAGACAAATTATAATAACCATTTTCTGTAAGCCTAATCATTTCTTCTTTAGAATAAGGCATTTCTACTTTTAGAGAATCATTATCTACTAACGAATTATGTTTTGTGTTAGAAATGTCGATGAGGTTTTCAGTAACACGAATAAGTTGTTCAGTAGAATAGGTGTTTTGGATATTTAAAGATTGATGTACAGGTAATCTGTAGTAATTAAAAGCCCAAAAAATATGAAAGGCAAAATAGATTATTGAGACTAAAGCTAGCACATCAATAATACAGTTTTTAGTGTCTTTTAGAATTCTTTTTCTGTTTAGAATAAGCCATCTTATCATCATAAAAACAGCAATAGTATAGAAAACATCACCAAGTGAAAATGGAATCCAGCCAAAAACATATCGTAATGCATTAGAAATAAATTTATAGATGCCATTACTGTAAACAGTCTCTATATACTCAGGGAAATTTGCAATTATTTTAATGCAAATTACTTGAGGTATTATACTAAGTGCAACTATTGTTTTTGAGTTTTTAAACATAAACCAAAAATACACAAATGTTTGTAATACTTTAGGACTAATAGCTATCTTTGTAGGACTTAAATAACAAACAATGAATACAGAAATAAGACAATTAGAACCAAAAGCTTTATGGAATAATTTTGCAGATCTTAATGCAGTGCCTAGACCTTCAAAAAAAGAGGAACGTGTAATAGCATTTATGAAAACCTTTGGAGAAAACTTAGGCTTACAAACTCTTGTCGATGAGGTAGGAAATGTAATAATTAAAAAACCTGCATCTGCAGGAATGGAAAATCGTAAAACGGTTGTTTTGCAATCGCATCTCGATATGGTTTGCCAAAAAAATAACGATACTAAATTCGATTTCGATACACAAGGTATAGAGATGATAATTGAAGGCGATTGGGTAAGAGCAAATGGAACAACTCTAGGTGCAGACAATGGATTAGGTGTTGCAACTATTATGTCGATTCTTGAAAGTGACTCAATTGTTCATCCAGCTATTGAAGCTTTGTTTACAATAGATGAAGAAACAGGAATGACTGGAGCACAAGGTTTAAAAGGTGGTTTACTTGAAGGTGAAATTCTTTTAAATCTAGATACTGAAGAAGATAACGAAATTGGAGTAGGTTGTGCAGGTGGAATTGATGTAACAGCAACAAGAACTTATGAAGAGGAAGAAACACCAGAAACTAAAGTTGGATACAGCATTACTGTTAAAGGTTTACAAGGTGGACATTCTGGAATGCAAATACATGAAGGTCTTGGAAATTCAAACAAAATTCTAAATAGGTTTTTATTTGATGGATTCGAAAAGTTTGGAATGCGTATTTCTGAAATTGATGGAGGAAGTTTACGCAATGCTATACCTAGAGAGAGTAAAGCAATTTTAGCAGTTGATGCAGTTAAAGAAGATAAATTCTTAAAAGAAACCGAAGCTCTAGCAAACGATGTAAAAGCTGAATATAAAACCATGGAACCAGAATTGGTTATTGAAGTTACTAAAATGGAGACTCCAAAATCTATTATGGATTTGGGTGTACAAGAAGGTTTAACTCGTGCGCTTTATGCTGCTTGGAATGGTGTGTATAGAATGAGTCCAGATATTCCAGACTTAGTAGAAACATCTAACAATATTGCACGTGTAATAGTAAACGATGGTAGTGTTAAAATTGGATGCTTAACCAGAAGTTCTGTAGAGAGTTCTAAAATGGACTTAGCAAATACTTTACGTGCAACCTTTGAATTAACAGGTTGCGAAGTAGAATTCTCTGGAAGTTATCCTGGTTGGAAACCAGATATGGATTCCTCAATTTTAAAAGTGATGAGCAAGTTATATATTGATTTGTTTAAATCTGAACCTCATGTTGCTGCTTGTCATGCTGGATTAGAATGTGGTATTCTTGGAACAAATTATCCTGGAATGGAGATGATTAGTTTTGGTCCAAATATTAAAGGTGCACATTCACCAGATGAACGAACTCAAATTTCATCAGTTCAAAAATTCTGGAAGTTTGTTTTAGAGATTTTAAAAGAAACACCTAAAAAATAGAAATAAAAAAAGCAGCTTTTTAAGCTGCTTTTTTATTACAATTATAAGTTTGTTATTTTTTGATTTCTACCATTTCAAAAATAAACATTAAATCTTCGTTTGCAGGTATTGGACCTCTACCACTTTCGCCATATGCTAAGTGAGAAGGAATATATAAAAATACTTTATCACCAACTTTCATGTTTCCTAGACCTTCTCTCACTCCAGCTTCCATTATTTTAGTAGGATCTAATGAAATTGGTTTAGGTTGATAAAAACCACGTTGTTCTTTTACTTCATTATATTTGCCAAACTGCTCTTCTACTTCTTTAACATTTGAACCTAAAAGTTTTCCATCTGAAAAATGACTTTGATAATTAATTAAAACTGTATCTGCAGTTGTTGGTTTTTCACCATCTCCTTCTTTAAGTATGTAAGTCATTAATCCAGATTCTGAAGTTGTTGCTTTAGATTTGTAATCGTTAAAAGTTGATAATACTTCTTTAGCAGCTTTTTCTTCTTTTTCTTTAGCTATTCGCATTTCTTCTTCTTTCTTCTTTCTAGCTTCTTCTTCTTTAGCTTTACGTTTTTCTTCAAGAAGTGGTAATTCTTTTTCCCAAGTTTTTGGAGCATCAAATTTTCTTGCGCTAAAACCTTGTCTTACTATATTTATTTGCTCAATAATTACTGAGTCTAAAGGTCTGTTGCTTCCTTTTTCAACTTGAACATTAGAAATAGAATCATGGACGTTTAAGCCTAAAACTAATTCACCAAAAACAGTATGACGATTATCTAACCAAGGTGTAGGTTTTTCAGTTATAAAAAACTGACTACCATTAGTGGCAGGACCAGAATTAGCCATTGATAAAATTCCTGGTTTATCGTGTTTTAAAGATTCATCAAATTCGTCTCCAAATTTAAAACCAGGACCTCCAGAACCATTTCCATTTGGATCTCCACCTTGAATCATGAATTCATTCATAACACGATGAAAAATTAATCCGTTGTAAAATGGTCTACCCTTTTTTAAACTATCTTTAACCATTGGATGGTTACCTTCTGCTAATGCAACAAAGCTTGCGACAGTTAATGGTGTTTTTTCGTAGGTTAATTTCGCAACCATTGTTCCTTTATTAGTTACAATTTCAGCAAAGAGACCATCTCCTAAATCTGGATACTTATCTTCTTGACAAGAGGTTGCTCCTATAAATAATGTTATAATACTTAATGTTAAAAGCGATTTGAAAAATTTCATAATTATTAATTTGTATTTATTCGTTTTTTGTTATTGAATTTAAGGTTACTTGACATATTAATGGAACGTTTGTGCCGATTTTATTTTCATCTCCATAATAGCCATAAGCTTTTTGCGACGGAAATATGAAAGTTAAAGTTTCACCTACCTTCATAAGCTTTAAACCTTCACGTAAACCTGTGAATATTTCTTGCTGATCCATTGTATAATTTTGTGTTTGTAATTCGTCTTCAGAGTAGATTATGTTTCCATTTAAATCTTTTATACAGTATTTAAAATTTACAATATCACCAAATTCTGCTAGTATACTTTCTTCTTCAACTTTATGATTGTACTTATACCAAAAACCACTATTTGATGCTATATATGTAGTGTCGTTTAAATTAGCAATTAATGCTTTAATCTTATTATGTTCTCTAGCATTAAGTTCTTTATTTCGCTCTATGGATTCTTTAATAAAAGAACCAGATTTTTTTGTAACAGGAACTCGTGCTTCTGGTCCTTTACAATTTAATACACTTACAAACGTAAGTAATATAAATAGTGTTTTTCTCATAAATTAAGTTCTGTTTTATATTGCGGTAATATACTTTTAAAATACCTTATAGTGTCTTTTAAAGGTCTTTCACTTCTTCCACCTGCAGCATTTATATGTCCTCCACCATTAAAATGCTCTCTAGCTAATGTATTTACATCAAAATCACCTTTAGAACGTAGTGACATTTTTATAATACCTTCCTTTTTTTGTTCAATAAATATTACAGCAAATTTCACACCTTCAATAGCTAAACCATAATTAACAACACCTTCTGTATCTCCTTTTTTAAATTGATATTTTTGAAGTTCGTCTTCTGTTAAAGTAATGTATGCTGTATTATATGTTCTTAATACTTTTAAATTAGAAAGAGCACATCCTAACAGTTGTAATTTGTTGTAACTATTAGTATCGTAAACATTATTATGTATTGATGAATTGTCTGCTCCTTTATCAATTAATTCTGCAATAACGCGATGCGTTGTACTTGTTGTTGAAGGAAATTTAAAAGATCCTGTATCTGTCATAATACCAACATATAAACAAGTTGCAATATCTTTAGAAATATCTTCAGTAGCATCAAGCATTTCTAAAAAGTGATAAATCATTTGACTTGTTGCACATATCGAAACATCAGAGTAAATATACTTAGCGTAATTGTCTGGTTGTTGATGATGATCTATTAAGATTTTTGTTGCTTTTGAATGTTCTAGAGAAGTTTCCATATCTCCAGTCCTACGTAGTGCATTAAAATCCAGCGTGAAGATAATATCTGCATCTTCAATTATTTTTTCAGATTTATTTTTTTTAACTTCAAAAACAATTACAGAATTATTTCCTGGAATCCATTTTAAAAAACTAGGATAATCATTAGGCACAATTACTGCAACATCATGATTTAAAGTCTTTAAATAATGGTACAAACCTAAACTTGAACCTATTGCATCTCCATCTGGGTTTTTATGAGGAACAATAACAATTTTTTTAGGCTCTTGTATGAGTTGTTTTATTTCTAAAATATCATTATTTGTCATAGACAGCGAATATACAATTTAATAACAAAATCTTTACTTGTGATGTGTTACTTTTGTATAGTCTTAACATTAGATTATGAGAAATATTTTTAAACTACTATTGGTTTGCTTATTATTAGCAGGATGCAAACCTGTTTTGGAGGTCACTAATAATGTAGATTTAGCTAATAATTTTGAGTCTGACTTTGTGATTTCTTTTGGTTCTTGTGATGACCAAAAAAAGCAAAATAATCTTTGGGATGATGTATTGTTGAATAAACCTGACATCTGGATTTGGGGTGGTGATAATATTTATTCAGATACTAAAGACATGAATAAAATGGCTAAAGATTATGAAGATCAACTAAGTGATGAAGGTTATAAATCAGTATATGAATCAATTGAAATTCATGGGACTTGGGACGATCATGATTATGGTTTAAATGATGGAGGAAGTGAATATAAAATGAAAAAAGAAAGTCAACAACTTTTACTAAACTTTTTAGGTGTTGATAAATCTGATGAACGTTATAAAAGAGAAGGTGTTTATTATTCAAAAGACATAAAGTTGCCTGAAGGAACTATAAAGCTTATTGTATTAGATATGCGTTACTTTAGAACAGCATTAAAAAAGTCTAAAGTAAAAGGAAAACGTTACGAACCTACAACAGAAAAAGGAAGTACAATTTTAGGAGAAGCGCAATGGAAATGGTTTACCAAAGAATTAAAAAACTCACAAGCTGAATTCAATATCATAGTTTCAAGTATTCAAGTTTTATCTTCAGAACATGGTTATGAAAGTTGGGGGACAATGCCTAATGAGCAATCTAAATTATTTTCTTTAATACAAGATTCTAAAGCTAAAGGTGTTATTGTTCTTTCTGGAGACAGACATATTTCAGAGTTTTCAAAAAAAAACTTAGAAGACTTAAAATATCCTTTAATTGATTTTACTTCAAGTGGCTTAACACATTCGTATAGTAATTTTTCAGGTGAACCAAATCCTTACAGAGTAGGTGAAGTCGTTTTTACTAAAAGTTTTGGTTTGGTAAAGTTCAACTTTAAAACCAAAAAAGTGCTCATGCAAATGAAAGGAAATGAGAATAAAATGCTAAAACAACTCTTAGTAACTTATTAATCTTGTATAGTTTTATAAAAACATTATTTTTGCGACCGAATATAAATACTCAAAATGACAACAAAAAGAACATTTACTATGCTTAAACCAGATTCTGTAGAAAAAGGGAATATTGGTATAATATTAGAAAAGATAACAGCTTCTGGTTTTAGAATCGCAGCAATGAAGTTAACTCAAATGACTAAAGCTGATGCAGAAGAATTCTACGCAATACATAAAGAACGTCCATTTTTTGCAGATTTAGTTTCGTATATGACTCGTGGACCAATTGTAGCTGCAGTATTAGAAAAAGAAAATGCTGTTGAAGATTTTAGAACCTTAATTGGTGCAACAAATCCTGTTGAAGCAGCAGAAGGAACGATTCGTAATATGTATGCAACTTCTATAAGTGAAAATGCTGTACATGGAAGTGATAGTGATGAAAATGCTGCAATAGAAAGTGCATTTCATTTTTCTGGAAGAGAGATGTTTTAGATTTAAAAAAAACTTAAATATTTAAAGCTTTCAGTTAATTTGAAAGGGTTTTTTTATAGTTCCAGTTTGGGATGTATTTGTTGTAAACAATCCTGTCAATAAAAACAGCAATTAATATTCCTAAAGTATAAGCTAAAATGTCAAAAACATCAAAAGTTTTTCCTAAGAAATAGATGTCGAAAAGTTGAAGGATTTCAGAAAACGTAGCTAAACCAAATACAATTAGTGCTTTTATATACCAAGGTTTAAATATTTTAATCTGGATTTCATTCATGCATAACAAAAAATAAACACCAAAGGGAATAATAATATCTGATGCATAACTATAATAAAGAATTCTGGCTTCTTCTTCCAAAAAAGTACCTAGTCTAAATCCATGAATTAAAGCTATAATTAATAGGGTAGCAACAGCAATTAATGTTCGTGTTAGTAGATGTTTAAGCATTTAAAATTATCTTAAAACGAGCTTTTCTATAAGCTCTTTTCCTAATGCTTCATTAAGCATTTTTATTATTTTTTCCTTTCCATAGCTTAATTCTTCTCTTAATACAGATGAGCTTAAACTTACATAAAGGGTTTTGTTTTTAAGGCTTACAGTATTTGTATAATTGTTTACACCATTTCCCATAAGTTGTTCCCATGCATCTTTAACATCTACTTTGTTTAAGCCTTGCTCAAGATTATTTTTTTCTACAAATTCTTTTAGAACATCACTTATTTTAAGATTGTCGTTTAAGCGTTTACTCATGGCTTATATCTATTGGTGTAAATGGTCTGTAAACATAAATAATACCTTCGGTATTTTCAATTACTAATTTATCTTTTGTAGCTGTTACAACACGTTCTCGATATGTGTCAGATTTTGATGTGTAATTTATGTTTAAATAATTATCTTCTATTTTTAATACAAAAGGTATTTTGTGTTTATTTACTATATATTTTCCTTCAAAAGTTGGTGTAACTTTTTTTCTATAACCAGTTAAAGTATTTTGATCAATTTTAAAGTAATCAATGTTAGCATTTACCGTATATTCTTTAAGAAGTATATTGTCTTTTTCCACATGTTTTATTTCCCAATAACCTTCTATATGTTTGATAAAGCTTTCTGGATTATCACTACAATTAGTGAAAACTAAAATTGTAAAAAGAAGTAAAACTATTTTTTTCATAATTAACCTAATTTAAAAATCTGATAGGTTTGGTGTACACTTTTTACAGCTTTTTCTGTACGTTCGGGATGTGTATCACTAATAAAAAGTTGACCAAAATCTTCTGCGTCTACTAATTTAATGATTTGTGTTACACGTTGCTCATCTAATTTGTCAAAAATATCATCAAGCAATAAAATTGGGTTTACACCAATTTGAGATTTAATAAAATCGAATTGGGCTAACTTTAATGCAATTAAAAACGATTTTTGCTGACCTTGACTTCCAAATTTTTTAATTGGATAACTTTCAATTTCAAATTGTAAATCGTCTTTATGTACACCAACACTTGTAAATTGTAGTGCTTTGTCTTTGTTGATGTTTTCGTTTAATAAAGCATCTAGTTTGCCATCAAATAAATGACTTTTATAGACTAAATCAACTATTTCATTATCATTACTTATGGCTTTATAACGCGCTATAAAAATTTTCACAAATTCACTTAAAAATGCTTTACGTTTTTTAAAAATTTCTGAACCATATTTTGTAAGTTGCTCGTTGTAAATATCCAAGGAGTCTTTGTTAAACGCATGATTTGCTGCAAAATATTTTAAAAGAGCATTACGTTGAGCAAGTGTTTTATTGTAGGCAATTAATGTATTGAGGTAATTCTTGTCACTTTGTGAGATAACACTATCTACAAACTTTCTTCTGGTTTCGCTTCCTTCTAAAATTAAATCTCGATCTGCAGGAGAAATTATCACAAGAGGTAAAAAACCAATATGGTCGCTAAAGCGATCGTAAACCTTCCCGTTTCGTTTTAAAATCTTTTTCTGACCTTTTCTTAGCGATACAATAATTTTTTCGTCTTTATTGACTTTGTTGTATAATCCATCAATAACAAAAAAATCTTCTTGATGTTTAATATTTTGAGAAGAAACAGGATTAAAATAACTCTTTCCAAATGAAAGATGATAAATAGCATCAAGGATATTGGTTTTCCCAATTCCATTAGGACCAACAAAGCAATTAATCTTGTTATCAAACTCAAAAGCTCGACTTTCAAAATTCTTATAATTTAGTAAGGACAGCGATTTTAAAATCATAAATAAATAGTAATCTATAAAAAACAGATAAGCTAATCTATTAAAGCTTTGCAAATTATTGAAAAAAAGCAAATAAATAGCCTTTTTATTACCAATAAAAATTATATTTTTGCGGCGCAATAATTTTATATATATGGCAACGTACAAGAAAAGAGGCTATAAACCAAAGTCCAAAGAAGATAAGCAAGCAAGACTTGAAGAACAATCAACAACAGCTGGAGTTTTTAACACCTTAGATGAAGGAGCTTCGAAAACAGAACAATGGGTTGTAAAAAACCAAAAGTACATTTTTGTTATTGTGGCTTTAGTAGCTGTAGTAGTTTTAGGTTCATTAGGATATAAGAATTTTATTCAAGAGCCTAAAGAAAGTGAAGCTATGAATGATATGTTCCAAGCTCAGAAATATTTTGATGAAGCTGTGGCTGCAACAGAAAAAGATTCTTTGTTTACCTTATCACTTTCTGGAGGAGAGGGTAAGTTTGGTTTTTTAGATGTTATAGAAAACCATAGCGGAACAGATGCTTCTAACTTAGCTAACTATTATGCAGGAATGGCTTATCTAAATCTTAAAGATTACCAAAATGCAATTAAATACTTAAGTGATTTCTCTAGTGATGACGAAGCACTTGGACCATTAGCAGCTGGTGGAATTGGTGATGCGTTTGCACAAATTGATCAATTAGAAGATGCGTTAACTTACTACGAAAAAGCTAGCGAAATGAAATCTAACGAATTTACAACGCCAATGTTTTTATACAAAGCAGGATCTGTAGCATTAAAACTTGGAAAAAACGATAAGGCTTTAACTTACTTTACTAGAATAAAGGATGACTATTCTAAAAGTGCTGAAGCTTCTAATATTGATGCATTTATAGGTAAAGCAAAAGCTGCAAGCAATTAAAATGGCGACAGCAAACAAAAATTTATCAGATTACAATAAATCCACAATCCCAAACGCGAAAGACTTTCGGTTTGGGATTGTTGTTTCAGAATGGAATCCTATCATTACAGAAGGATTATACAAAGGTGCACAAGAAGCTTTAGTAGATTGTGGCGCATTACCTGAAAATATTATACATTGGAATGTTCCAGGAAGCTTTGAACTTGTCTATGGTTGCAAAAAAATGCAAGACCAAGATGTTGATGTTATTATTGCAATTGGAAGCGTTATTCAAGGTGAAACAAAGCACTTCGATTTTGTTTGCGAGGGTGTAACACAAGGTGTAAAAGACTTAAATATACTTTATGATACTCCAGTTATTTTTTGTGTACTTACAGATAATAACATGCAGCAATCTATAGACAGATCTGGAGGTAAACATGGCAACAAAGGAACAGAAGCTGCCATAGTTGCCATAAAAATGGCAGATTTTAGACGTCAAGTTAAATAATACTTTTCTTTTTTTAAACCTTTACGTTGTTAACAAATTTTAATATTTGTAACACAAATTTTGAGTGGAATTTAAGTACATTTGAAAATAGAGTAAAAGGATTATAAATTGTTTAAACAGCGCAAAAACAAACGATTTAATTACAAACCAAGATTTGGTAAACAAGCTTCAGAACCTAAATCTGATGATATACGAGAAGATTGGAAAGCCATGTCTTCTTTAAATAGGAAAAAGCGAAAATCTGGATTTTCGTTAATTTGGTTAATAATTGCTTTGGCTTTGGTTCTGTTTTTGTGGTATTATTTCGAAATGAAATCTTAGTAACTCTAAAACATTAAATTATGGGACTTTTTAAATTACGAAAGAATAAAAAATTCGAATACACACCTCGATATTGGGATGATAAAGGTGAAGGTAGTCCTTATAAATTTAAGCATAAGTTTGACGAGCACAGAAAAACAATAGGTAATCAAGGTTTAAAGGGTAAGTTTAACAATGCAATAGACGATTTAAATAGCGAACCAGACGAAGGCGTTAATAAAAGATTATTAATAATTGTTGCAATATTAATTTTAATATTCTTATTTATTATCGATTTCGACTTATCAATATTCTTTAAGTAATTCATGTCAGATATTATTCAACTCTTACCAGACCATGTTGCTAATCAGATTGCAGCAGGAGAAGTCGTGCAAAGACCAGCTTCTGTTGTAAAAGAATTACTAGAAAATGCTATAGATGCTGGTGGAACACAAATAAAACTCATTATTAAAGATGCTGGTAAAACATTAATTCAAGTTATAGATAATGGTGTTGGTATGAGTGTTACAGATGCACGCTTATCTTTTGAGCGACATGCAACGTCAAAGATTAAAACAGCAGACGATTTATTCGATATAAATACAAAGGGTTTTAGAGGAGAAGCGCTTGCAAGTATTGCAGCAGTTTCTCACGTTGAATTAAAAACCAAACAAGAAAACGACGAACTAGGAACACAATTAGTGATAGAAGGAAGTGAAGTCAAATCTCAAGAAGTTACTGTAACGCCTAAAGGAACTTCTGTAGCTGTAAAAAACTTGTTTTATAATATTCCAGCAAGACGTAATTTTTTAAAATCGAATTCAGTAGAGTTACGTCATATCATGGATGAGTTTCATCGAGTTGCGTTGGCACATCCTACTATTAATTTTTCTATGTTTCATAATGGGAGTGAGTTATTTAATCTGCCTGTTGGAAATAATAGACAGCGTATAGTAAATATATTTGGTCTTAAAACAAACGAGAAGTTAGTTCCTGTAACTGAAGATACAGAAGTTGTTAAGATTGATGGTTTTGTTGGTAAACCTGAGTACGCTAAAAAAACTCGAGGCGAACAATTTTTCTTTGTAAACAATAGATTTATTAAAAGTTCTTATTTAAATCATGCAGTAAACTCTGTTTTCGAAGGTCTTTTAACGCAAGGGACTCATGCAAGTTATTTTTTATAT
>JABDPN010000323.1 GCA_013042715.1 Flavobacteriaceae bacterium
AATTTAAGCTGTTATAATAATCAATTAACCAGCTTAGACATCAGTCAAAATGCAGGTTTAATATTTTTATATTGTTACAACAATAATTTATCAAACCTAGATATGAGTTCGAATTTTGTATTAAGTCAGCTAAGTTGTGAAGGTAACCAATTAGCTAGTTTGGATTTAACCCAAAACACACAATTAGCTGTCTTGATAGCTGAAAATAATGATTTGTATAATTTAGATATTAAGAACGGAAATAATACCATAATTAATACTTTTCGCACTATTGGCAACCCAACTCTTACATGTATAAATGTAGATGACGCTACTTATTCTACAGCTAATTGGACTCAAATTGACTCACAGTCATACTTTAGTGAAAGTTGTAGTTCAAATACATATGTTCCGGACGACAACTTTGAACAAACCTTGATAGATCTGGGCTACGACACAGCTCCTTTAGACGATTATGTGCCTACAGCAAACATAAGTTCTATTACAGACTTAAATCTGTATGATAAAAACATAAATGACTTAACTGGAATAGAGGATTTTACAGCTTTGGTCAATCTTAACTGTCATGCTAATAACCTTACATCTTTGGACATATCGAACAATTCTCAACTTCGTTATCTATATTGTGGAGAAAATCAGCTAACTAGTCTAGATGTTTCAAGCAATTCACTTCTATCAGGTTTACATTGCGAAACTAATAATTTAACAACATTAGATTTACCTTCTAACACAGATTTGGTGCAACTTTACTGTTCAATTAACAACTTAACAAGTTTAGATATTAGCGCAAACACCTCCTTAATGCAATTGTATTGTCACACCAATAATTTAAGTGCTTTAGATGTGAGTAATAATCCGAATTTAATGGTTTTAAATTGTTCTAATAATAACCTTAGTGCTTTAGATGTAACTATCAATACTGCTTTAACAAATCTGCAACTCCATGACAATAACGTAAGCAGTATAGATGTAACCAATAACCCTGCTCTGGTTTATTTATATACGTCCAATAATAATTTGAGTGTTCTTGATGTAAGCAACAATACTTTATTACAGGTTTTAACCTGTGAATCGAATAATTTAACCAGTCTGGACATTACAAACAATACTGTTTTAGATGGCTTGTATTGTACCAATAATACGATTTCAAGTTTAGATATATCGAATAATTCTGTGCTCACGTCTTTATTCTGTAATCATAACAGCTTAACGTCTCTTGATGTTTCAAACAATCCTAATCTGGTGTATTTGTATTGCAACACGAATAACATAACCGATTTGGATCTTAGCAACAATACAACATTGACTTGGTTATATTGTGATAATAATGATCTGTCAAGCTTAAATGTAAAGAATGGTAATAACATTAATTTCAATGATTTTGATACCAGAAACAATCCTAACTTAACATGTATAGATGTTGATGATGCGGCTTGGAGCATCACTAATTGGACTAAAATTGATGCGCAGTCTTATTTTAGTGAGAATTGTGCTATGAGCCTTGAAGATGATTTTAGTGGTACAACTTTCTCAATGTATCCCAACCCTGTTAATGATGAGTTTATTATTAAAATTAATAATCAAGCCAATTATTCAATAATTAATTTGAATGGTCAAGTTTTGAAATCTGGAGAAATCAATCAAAAGAGAAACACAGTAGCCGTGTCTAATCTTTCAACTGGATTGTACTTTGTAAAAGTTAACACAGATAAAGGAATACTTACAAAAAAACTGATTAAACAATAACCAACAAAAAACCCAAGTTTGAGCTTGGGTTTATTATTATTTAAAATTAAACTCCTTACTTACAAGAAGCCTTCATTAACTCTCGGTTCATTCTGGCGATAGTATCTAAAGAAATGCCTTTTGGACATTCTACTTCGCAAGCTCCTGTATTAGTACAGTTCCCAAATCCTTCAAGATCCATTTGAGCCACCATATTCTTTACACGATCTGCTGCTTCTATGCGTCCTTGAGGTAGTAAAGCATATTGCGATACTTTTGCTCCAACAAATAACATAGCTGAGGAGTTTTTACATGTCGCCACACAAGCACCACATCCAATACAAGTTGCCGCATCCATAGCTGTATCTGCATCAGCTGTAGGAATAAGTATGTTATTTGCATCCTGTGTGTTACCAGAAGTGTTTACAGAAATAAAACCACCAGCCTGCTGAATTCTATCAAAAGAAGATCTGTCTACTATAAGATCCTTAATCACAGGAAATGCTTTTGCTCGCCAAGGTTCAATGTAAATAGTATCACCATCTTTAAAACTACGCATGTGTAATTGGCAAACAGTGATTTCTCTATCTGGACCATGTGCTCGACCATTTATGTATAAGGAGCACGTACCGCAAATTCCTTCTCTACAATCATGATCGAAAGCTACAGGCTCTTCATCATTATCTATTAATTGTTGGTTAAGAACATCTAACATTTCTAAAAAAGACATATCTGGAGATACATCACTAAGTTGATAATCTACTAACTTGCCTTTGTCATTTGCGTCTTTTTGACGCCATATTTTTAAGGTTAATTTCATAGCTTTCTATTTATAACTTCTTTCTTTAACTTCTATATCTTCGTATTTTAATTCTTCTTTATGAAGAACAGCATCTTTAGGTTCACCTTTATATTCCCAGGCAGCTACATACTGGAATTTTTTATCTCGCTTAGCTTCTCCTTCTGCAGTTTGATGCTCTTCTCTAAAGTGACCACCACAAGATTCCTCTCTATGTAAAGCGTCTTTAGCAAATAGTTCTCCTAATTCTAGGAAGTCTGCAACACGTCCTGCTTTAGCAAGTTCTTCATTATATTCATCAGCCTTACCAGGAACTTTTACATTTTTCCAGAATTCTTTTCTAAGTTCTGCGATCTCTTTGATGGCTTCTTTTAGGTCATTCTCGTTTCTGGACATGCCACACTTGTTCCACATGATCTTTCCAAGCTTTTTATGGAAATAATCTACAGAATATTTACCATTATTATTAACCAGTTTATTTATATTATAGCGAACTTCTTTTTCTGCTTCTTCAAATTCAGGTGTATCCGTTGGAATTGGACCAGTTCTAATATCATCCGACAGATAATCTCCAATGGTATAAGGCAATACAAAATACCCATCTGCTAGACCTTGCATAAGCGCAGAAGCTCCTAATCTATTAGCGCCATGATCTGAGAAGTTGGCTTCACCTATGCAATATAACCCTTGAACCGTAGTCATTAAATTATAATCTACCCAAACACCTCCCATTGTATAGTGAACTGCAGGATAAATCATCATAGGTGTTTCATAAGGGTTTTGATCTATAATTTTTTCATACATCTGGAATAGGTTTCCATATTTTGCCTTTATTATCTCCTTTCCTAATTTATCAACAAGAACGGAATCATTAACATTTAATCCTTTAACCAAAGCCTGTTCCTTACCATATCGTTCAATAGCTGCAGCAAAATCTAAATAAACAGCTTCACCTGTTTGATTTACACCAAACCCAGCATCACAACGTTCTTTAGCTGCTCTTGATGCCACATCACGAGGAACTAAGTTTCCAAATGCAGGATAACGTCTTTCTAAGAAATAATCTCTGTCTTCTTCTTTTATCTCTGTCGGTTTAAGTTTGCCTTCCTGAATTGCTTTAGCATCTTCTAATTTTGCAGGCACCCATATTCTACCATCATTTCTTAAGGACTCGGACATCAATGTTAGTTTAGACTGATGATCTCCAGAGACCGGAATACATGTTGGGTGAATTTGTGTGAAACAAGGATTAGCAAAGAATGCTCCTTTTTTATGGATTTTCCATGCAGCAGTTACATTGCATCCCATTGCGTATGTTGACAGATAGAATGCATTTCCATAACCTCCTGATCCTATCACTACTGCATGAGCAGAATGCCTTTCAATTTCTCCAGTAACTAAATTTCTTGTTATTATTCCTCTGGCCTTACCATCAATAATTACAACGTCTAACATCTCATGACGACTGTACATTTTAATTTTTCCACGTCCAATTTGACGATTCATTGCTGAGTATGCACCTAGCAATAATTGCTGGCCTGTTTGCCCTTTAGCATAAAACGTTCTGGATACCAAAACACCACCAAAGGAACGGTTGTCCAACAATCCGCCATAATCACGTGCAAAAGGTACTCCTTGTGCCACACATTGATCTATTATATTGACTGATACTTCAGCCAAACGATGCACGTTTGCCTCTCGAGAGCGGTAATCACCACCTTTTACAGTATCATAAAATAATCTATAAACTGAGTCTCCATCACCTTGATAATTTTTTGCTGCATTGATCCCACCTTGAGCAGCAATAGAGTGTGCGCGCCTTGGTGAATCTTGGTAACAAAACGCTTTTACGTTGTAGCCTAATTCAGCTAATGTAGCTGCTGCAGATCCACCTGCTAATCCAGTACCTACTACAATAACATCTATAAGACGTTTATTAGCAGGATTGACCAGATTAATCTTGTCTTTATAAGTCGTCCATTTATCTTTAATTGGACCTTTTGGTGTTTTTGAATCTAAAGTCATAATTTCTAAGATTAATGATTAAAATGATGGAATAATGCAATAATTACAAATCCCAAAGGAATAAGGATTGAATATGCTACACCAAAATTTTTCAAGAATTTTTTTCTTCCTGCAGTAATTCCCATGGACTGAAATGCTGAAGTAAAACCGTGTAGTAAATGCAATGCTAAGAAAACAAATGCTAAAACATAAGCTCCAACTCTAATGGGATTATGAAATTTCTCTACTAATTCATGGAAATATCTAAATTCACCATCATGCATTCCACTCATATCACCTAACACATATTTTGTATTGAGTTCAGGAAACCAGAAATCAATAAAATGTAATACAATAAATGCTAAAATTGCTAATCCACTATAAATCATATTTCTACTCATCCAAGTTGAATTAGCTCCTCCATCGTTTTTGGCATATTTAACGCCAACTGCTTTCTTGTTTTTCAATTCTAAAACAAATCCCATTACAAAATGAAATACAACACCAAAAATTAATACTGGTTGTAATGCAAATTGAACTAGAGGATTAGTTCCCATAAAATGGGATAGTTGGTTAAATACATCTGCACTAAAAAGTGACGTAATATTAACAGCTAAATGAATAATTAAGAAAAACATGAGGAAAAATGCAGAAAGTGCCATAGCTACTTTTCTTCCTATCGAAGACTTAAAAAATTCGCTCATTTTTTTATTTTGGTTAAATTAATAAGATTAACAAATTTACTTTAGTATCTTCTTAATGACAATTTTATAGTCTGTATTTTGTTTATTTAGAATGGTTTTAAATAAGTAAGATTTATAAGTTGTTTTCACTCTAGATTTAAGCTCTTGGTTTTACTACCTATTTGCACTGTAAATGTGCCTTTTGGTAAATAATACTTATCGTTTTGTTTTTTTACAATATCTACTTTTGTGTTTTCTTTCATTAGTGCTTCTTTACCTGATTTTGTGATACTTAAATTATAGTCAGCATAATTAAATCCTTTTTCAGCATCAACAGAAAATGATTGCAATAATGTGCCTTCTTCTGAAAGAATGTTTACAGCTTGTTTTGCTTCTGCATTAGAGAAAAATGGAATTTTAATACTTGGTTCGTAAGCTTTAGACCAAGGACTTCGTTTTGTTCCCCAATATTTTGAATATCTCACATTATCTATATCAAAAAGTGTAATGGCTTCAGTTGAACTTGGAGTGTAAGCTTGAATTTGATCAAGTCTAGTCTTATAAATACTTCTACCATGAGTTCCTAATAGTAACTCGTTTGCTTCAGGTTGTATTACCATATCATGAACGGCAACATTTGGTAAACCATTATTAAATACTTCCCAAGATTCACCTCTATTAAAAGAAACATAAGCACCATTATCTGTTCCTACATACAACACATCTTCATTTTTGTTATCTTCTTTAATGACATTAACAGGTGATAATGGAATATTTGAAGCTATAGATTTCCATGTCAATCCATAATCATCACTTACATAAATATAGACATTAAAATCGTCCCATCTATATCCATTTAATGCTATATAAACACGCTCTTTTATGTGTTGTGAAGCAATTACACGACTCACCCAAAGGTCTTTTGGAAAACTGTCTGAAATACGTTGCCATGAGCTGCCTCCATCTTTTGTGATATGAACATAGCCATCGTCACTTCCAACATAAATAAGTCCAAATTGAAAAGATGATTCGCTAATACTTGTTAATGTTCCATAAGCAACATTTCCTTTTTTCCCGCCAGTTGTCAAATCGTCACTAATAGCTTCCCATTTATCACCTTTATCCATAGAACGTAACAATTTATTACCTCCAAAATAAACAATGTCTTGATTATGTGGAGATAATAGTATTGGTGTTTGCCAATTAAATCTATATGGTGCTTCACCTAATTCATGTTTAATATTAAATCGTTTTGCTTCTCCTGTTTCACGATTTAATCTATAATAGTTTCCAAACTGAAATCCTGTATAGACAATATTTGAGTTTCTAGAATCAATTTGAATTTGCATACCATCGCCTCCCATTATGGATTCCCAGGCATAATGTCCACTTTGGTGCCACGATTTATTTTCTTTAGCATTATTTGGTCCAACCCAAACACCATTATCTTGTAATCCACCATAAACATTATAAGGTTTTTCGTTATCTACATTTATAGCGTAAAATTGTCCAACTGAAGGTGAGTTGTTTTTTATCCAGTTTTCACCATCATCGTAAGTAATATTAACACCTCCATCATTTCCATCTATTAAATGATTTGGAACTTTTGGATTTATCCAAAGCGCATGATGGTCTCCATGCACATTTTCTGCACTTATTGAAGTGAATGTTTTGCCGCCATCTTTAGATTTTAAAATTGGAACGCCATATATATATATATGATCTTCATGAGCAGGAGACACATAAATATGCCCAAAATAATAACCATAACTGTAATATATTCCATCTAAGAAATCGTCGTGAGTTTTACTCCATGTTTTACCACCATCTATACTTTTGTAGACTTCTGCTCCAATTACAGGCGTATCAAACAACATAGAGTTTGAGTCTTCAAGGTATTTAGCTAAATCTATAGGCTTAACATTACCATTTTTCACTAAAGTTTTTACATTTTCTGCTGTATATTTTTCTTGAAAGTCATTTTGTTTTAAAAATGTATTCAGCTTTTTATTATCAAGCTTCATGAAATCTTCAACAGTCATTAACTTAAGATCGTCTTTTGTTAAACCTTTGTTTTTAAGAGATTTCTTATCATCTGGTCTTCTAAATTGATTATCGTGAATTGCATAAATAACATTCTCATTAAAAACAGCGACTCCTATTCTACCAACGCCTTCTCCTATAGGAAACCCACTTTCTTTGTAAGTTAATCTGGTCCACGTTTCGCCTGCATCTGTACTTTTATAAATTGCTGAATTATTTCCACTTCCATTAAAATTCCAAGCTTTTCTATCTTTAGTCCAAGATGTAGCAAACATGACATTAAAATTTTCTGGAGCATATGCCATATCTATTACACCACTAACATCATCAACAAAAAGTTTTTGAGACCATGTGTTTCCGCCATCAATAGTTTTATAAACACCGCGTTCGGTATTAGGCGAATACAAATGACCTGTTACACCTACAACAACTTCATCTGGATTATTTGGATTTATTAATATTCTTCCTATATGATGTGAATCTAGTAAACCAACATTTTTCCAAGTTTCTCCATTGTCTGTAGATTTTAAAATTCCAACTCCTGCATAAGAAGATCGAGACGAATTATTTTCTCCTGTTCCAACCCAAATAATTCTGTTTTTCCAATCGACAGCAATATCACCAACATTTTGAGTGGAAGATGAATCCAAAATAGGTGTAAATGTTGTACCATTATTAGTTGTATGCCATAAACCCCCTGAAGCATAACCTACATAAAACTCTGAAGGATTTTCAGGATTCACAGCTAAATCCACTACTCGACCACTCATTACTGTTGGGCCAATATTTTTAAACGCTATGTTTTTTACAATAGAGTTTTTGGTAAGACTTTCTTTTTGCTCTAAAGCCTCAGCCACAAGATTAGATAATGTAGATGGTTGTTGTGCAATTATTGAATTTATAAATAAAAAAAGAATAGGTAAGAATAATTTAATAGATTTCATAAAATTAATAAGTTTATTAATTCTCTAAAAATAAACATTATTCATGAAAAGTAATTTATAATTCACGCTCATTATGTTTAAAATCTTTAACTTTGAGTAAACTTTTTTAATTATGAAATACCACCTAATAAACAACGCATTATTCATAAAAAATAGAACCAATTTCATGAAACACATGAAACCAAATTCTATTGCTGTATTCAATTCTAACGACATTTTTACAACTGGGGCAGATAGTACTGTTCCTTTTTATCAACATAGAAACATTTTCCACTTAAGTGGTGTTGACCAAGAAGAAAGTATACTTGTAATGTGTCCTGGAGCATTAAACCCAAAACACAGAGAAGTTCTGTTTGTAAGAGAAACAAACGAACATATTGCAATTTGGGAAGGTGCCAAACTTGATAAAAAACAAGCTACAGAAACTTCAGGTATTGAAACTGTATATTGGTTAAGCGA
>JABDPN010000326.1 GCA_013042715.1 Flavobacteriaceae bacterium
TTACTACTTCCTCCGGAGAATAGAATGACAATCCTTCACCTAAAACTGGTACTTCTTTAGTTGATTTACGCAGTTTGGTCATATAATATAGACCCAGTACCATATCTAGAGAAGGTACTGTAACAGGTGATCCATTTGCAGGATTTAAAATGTTATGAGAAGCCAGCATTAATAATTGCGCTTCTAATATAGCTTCTGGTCCCAAAGGTAAATGCACAGCCATTTGATCCCCATCAAAATCGGCATTGAAAGCTGTACATACTAATGGATGTAACTGAATTGCTTTTCCTTCGATAAGTTTAGGCTGAAATGCTTGAATACCTAGTCTGTGAAGTGTAGGAGCACGATTCAGTAGTACTGGATGTCCTTTTAACACATTCTCTAAGATATCCCAAACAACAGGTTCTTTTCTATCTATAATCTTCTTAGCAGACTTAACTGTTTTAACAATACCTCTTTCAATTAGTTTTCTAATTATAAAAGGCTTATAAAGTTCAGCAGCCATATTTTTTGGAAGACCACATTCAAATAATTTTAATTCAGGTCCAACAACAATTACTGAACGTGCAGAATAATCAACACGTTTACCAAGTAAGTTTTGACGAAAACGTCCTTGTTTACCTTTTAGTGAATCAGAAAGTGATTTAAGCGGTCTGTTTGAATCTGTTTTTACCGCAGAAGATTTACGTGTATTATCAAATAATGAATCTACAGATTCCTGTAACATACGTTTTTCATTTCTTAAGATTACTTCTGGTGCTTTAATCTCTACAAGTCTCTTAAGACGATTATTACGAATAATAACTCGACGATATAAATCGTTCAAATCTGAAGTTGCAAAACGACCTCCATCTAAAGGTACTAATGGACGTAATTCTGGTGGAATTACAGGAACAGCCTTCATAATCATCCATTCTGGCTTATTCTCTCTATTAAGATTAGCATCTCTAAATGCTTCAACAACTTGTAAACGTTTTAATGCTTCTGTTTTACGTTGTTTTGAAGTTTCGTTATTTGCTTTATGACGTAATTGAAATGACAACTCGTCTAAATCAATTCTTGATAACAATTCAATTAGACATTCAGCTCCCATTTTAGCAATAAACTTTTCAGGGTCTGTATCGTCTAAATATTGGTTTTCTTGTGGAAGAGACTCTAAAATATTTAGATATTCTTCTTCTGTTAAGAAATCCATTTTTTGAAGATCTTCACCTTCAGCATTTTTTGCATTTCCTGGTTGAATTACTACATAACGTTCGTAGTAAATTATCATATCTAATTTCTTAGATGGTAAACCAAGAAGATACCCAATTTTGTTTGGTAACGAACGGAAATACCAAATATGTGCTACAGGAACAACTAAATTAATATGACCAACACGATCCCGACGTACTTTCTTTTCTGTTACTTCTACTCCACAACGGTCGCAAACAATACCTTTATAACGTATACGTTTGTATTTTCCACATGCACACTCATAATCCTTAACAGGACCAAAAATGCGTTCACAGAATAAACCATCACGTTCTGGTTTATGTGTTCTATAGTTGATAGTTTCTGGCTTTAAAACCTCTCCTCTTGATGCCTCTAAAACAGACTCTGGAGATGCTAAACCAATTGAAATTTTATTAAATCTCTGTACTGTATTTATATCTTGTTTTCTTGCCATAATATATGGTTGAAATGATTTTTATTACTTACTATTCTTCTAATCTAATGTCTAATCCTAAACCTTTTAATTCATGCATTAATACATTGAATGATTCTGGTAATCCAGGTTCAGGCATTGGCTCTCCTTTTACGATTGATTCGTAAGTTTTAGCTCGACCTATAACATCATCAGATTTTACAGTTAAAATCTCACGTAACGTACTTGATGCACCATAAGCTTCTAATGCCCAAACTTCCATCTCTCCAAAACGCTGACCTCCAAATTGTGCTTTACCACCAAGAGGTTGTTGAGTAATTAATGAGTAAGGACCAATAGAACGAGCATGCATCTTATCGTCAACCATATGACCTAGCTTAAGCATATAGATAACACCTACTGTTGCTGCTTGATCGAATCGGTCTCCAGTTCCACCATCATATAAATATGTATGACCAAATCTTGGAATTCCAGCTTCGTCTGTTAATTCGTTAATTTGATCTAGTGTTGCACCATCAAAGATTGGAGTCGCAAATTTGCGTCCTAAATCTTTTCCTGCCCAACCTAATACAGTTTCGTAAATCTGTCCAATATTCATACGAGAAGGTACTCCTAATGGATTTAACACAATATCTACAGGTGTTCCATCTTCTAAGAATGGCATATCTTCTTGACGTACAATTCTGGCAACAATACCTTTGTTACCATGACGTCCTGCCATCTTATCTCCTACTTTAAGTTTACGTTTTTTAGCGATGTAAACTTTAGCAAGCTTAATAATTCCTGCTGGTAATTCATCTCCAACAGAAATTGTAAATTTCTCACGTCTTAACGAACCTTGAAGATCGTTTTCTTTAATTTTATAATTGTGGATAAGTTCTGCAACAAGTTTATTAAGATGTGTATCTGTTGTCCATTTACCTGAAACTAAGTGAGCATAGTCATCAACTGCATGTAACATCTTTAATGTGAATTTCTTTCCTTTCGGGAAAACTTCTTCACCTAAATCGTTAGATACACCTTGAGCAGTTTTTCCTCCAATTATAGCAAATAACTTCTCTACCAATACTGATTTTAACTCATCGAATTTAGTATCATAGATATCTTCTAATCGCGCTATATCTTCTTTATCTTTTGCACGTTTACGCTTATCTTTGATAGCACGTGCAAATAATTTCTTATCTATTACTACACCATGTAATGATGGTGAGGCTTTTAATGAAGCATCTTTAACATCTCCAGCTTTATCACCAAAGATTGCACGAAGTAATTTTTCTTCTGGTGTTGGATCGCTTTCTCCTTTAGGTGTAATTTTACCTATTAGAATATCACCTGGTTTAATCTCAGCCCCAACGCGAATCATTCCGTTTTCATCTAAGTCTTTTGTAGCCTCTTCAGAAACATTTGGTATATCGTTTGTTAGCTCTTCGTTACCGAGTTTTGTATCTCTTACTTCAAGTGAGTATTCGTCTATATGAATTGATGTAAAAATATCATCTCTTACAACTTTTTCTGAAATTACAATCGCATCCTCAAAGTTATAACCCTTCCAAGGCATGAATGCAACTTTCATATTTCGTCCTAAGGCAAGTTCGCCATTTTGAGTTGCATATCCTTCACATAAAACTTGACCTTTTGTGACTTTATCTCCCTTTTTAACAATTGCTTTTAGGTTTACAGAAGTTCCTTGGTTAGTTTTTCTAAATTTAGTTAAAGGATATGTTTTAGTATTACTATCGAAGCTTACCATAGCTTCTTCTTCAGTACGATCGTATTTAATAACAATTTTTTCTGCATCGATATATTCTACAACACCTTCTCCTTCAGCATTAATTAATACTCTAGAATCCTTTGCAACTTGTCGTTCTAATCCAGTTCCTACAATTGGAGATTCTGGACGTAATAAAGGTACAGCTTGTCGCATCATGTTAGACCCCATTAAAGCTCTATTTGCATCATCATGCTCTAAAAATGGAATTAGTGAAGCTGAAATAGATGCAATCTGATTAGGAGCAACATCAGTAAAATGTACATCTGTTGGTTCAACCACAGGGAAGTCTCCTTCTTGTCTTGCAATAACCTTATCATGGATTATTTTTCCTGCTTTATCCACTTCTACTGTAGCCTGAGAAATCATTTTTTCTTCTTCCTCCTCTGCACTTAAGTAAATAGGATCTCCTTTAATATCTACTACACCTTTTTCAACTTTTCTATAAGGTGTTTCAATGAATCCCATAGAATTTACTTTTGCATATACCGAAAGTGATGATATTAATCCAATGTTTGGTCCTTCAGGAGTTTCAATTGGACATAAACGACCATAATGCGTATAGTGAACGTCACGAACCTCGAAACCTGCTCTTTCTCTAGATAAACCTCCAGGTCCTAAAGCAGATAAACGACGTTTGTGTGTTATCTCTGCAAGTGGATTAGTTTGATCCATGAACTGAGATAATTGGTTTGTTCCAAAGAATGAATTAATAACTGAAGACAATGTCTTAGCATTAATTAAGTCTATGGGTGTAAAAACTTCGTTGTCACGAACATTCATACGTTCACGAATTGTTCTAGCCATACGTGCTAAACCAACTCCAAACTGAGTAGATAATTGTTCACCTACTGTACGTACACGACGGTTAGATAAGTGATCGATATCATCTATCTCTGCTTTAGAGTTAATTAACTCTATTAAATATTTTACAATGGTAATGATATCTTCTTTGGTAAGCACTTGCTTATCCATTCCAATATCAAGACCTAATTTTTTATTCATTCTATAACGTCCAACTTCACCTAAGTTATAACGTTGGTCACTAAAGAATAACTTATCAATTATACCACGAGCAGTTTCCTCATCTGGCGGTTCTGCATTACGTAACTGGCGGTAGATGTGTTCTACTGCCTCTTTTTCTGAGTTTGTTGGATCTTTTTGAAGCGTGTTGTGAATAATGGCATAATCAGCCAAATGATTATCTTCTTTATGAAGTAGAATTGTTTTAGATCCTGATTCTAAGATCTCTTCAATATGTTCTTTTTCAAGAACGGTATCTCTATCAAAAACAATTTCGTTTCTTTCTATAGAAACTACTTCTCCAGTATCTTCATCTACAAAATCTTCATGCCATGTCTTTAAAACACGAGCAGCTAATTTACGTCCTAAGTATTTTTTTAATCCTGTTTTAGTTGCCTTAACTTCTTCGGCTAAATCAAATATTTCAAGAATATCTTTATCGCGTTCGAAGCCTATTGCTCTAAATAATGTTGTTACAGGTAATTTTTTCTTTCTATCGATATATGCATACATCACACTGTTAATGTCTGTAGCAAATTCTATCCAAGAGCCTTTAAAAGGAATTACTCTTGCCGAATATAATTTTGTTCCATTTGCATGGAAAGATTGTCCAAAGAATACTCCTGGTGAACGATGTAATTGCGATACTACAACACGTTCTGCACCATTTATACAGAATGTCCCACTTGGTGTCATGTAAGGAATTGTACCTAAATACACATCTTGTACTATGGTTTCGAAATCCTCATGTTCTGGATCTGTACAGTAAAGTTTTAGTCTTGCCTTTAAAGGAACGCTATAGGTTAGACCTCTTTCTATACATTCTTCTATAGTATATCTTGGTGGATCTATGAAGTAATCCAAAAACTCCAAGACAAATTGATTACGTGTGTCTGTAATCGGGAAATTTTCCATGAAGGTGTTGTATAACCCTTCATCACCTCTTTCTTCTGATTTTGTTTCTAACTGGAAAAAATCCTGGAAGGATTTTATCTGAATATCCAAGAAATCTGGATATTCTGTTCTATTTACAATAGATGAGAAATTTAATCTTTCAGCTTGATTTGCTAACATCGATGGACGAAATTTTGATTAAAAAAATAGTTTAACGTGCACATAGCTTTTATATACACAAAAGGGTTTAGGTCTCTGAGAACGTTTCTCAGGACCTAAACCATGTATTGTAGTTTAGTTAAGCTTACTTAAGCTCAACCTCAGCTCCAGCTTCTTCTAACGAATTCTTTAAGCCTTCAGCTTCATCTTTAGACACACCTTCTTTAATAGCTTTAGGTGCGCTATCTACTAATTCTTTAGCATCTTTTAATCCTAAACCAGTTAATTCTTTAACTAATTTTACAACTGCTAACTTAGATCCACCTGGAGCTTTAAGAATTACATCAAATTCTGTTTGCTCTTCACCAGCGTCGTCTCCTCCACCAGCAGGACCAGCAGCAACTGCAACTGCAGCAGCAGCAGGCTCGATACCATATTCTTCTTTTAATATATCAGCTAATTCGTTAACTTCTTTTACTGTTAAGTTAACTAACTGTTCTGCGAAATCTTTTAAATCTGCCATTTTTCTATCGTTTTAATAATTTTTTAATTTAATTTATATTTTGTAAAAAGTGCGTACTTCTTAAATTATCCCTCTTTTTGAGATAATGTTTTAAGGATACCTGAAAGTTTACCTCCACCTGATTGAAGTGCCGAAATAACATTCTTAGCAGGAGATTGTAATAATCCAATAACATCTCCAATAAGCTCTTCTCTAGATTTAATGTTAACTAACATATCCAATTGGTTGTCACCTAAGTATATAGCTTCTTCTATAAATGCTCCTTTTAATAAAGGTTTTTCTGATTTTTTTCTGAAGGTCTTAATTACTTTTGCTGGTGCATTCCCAGTTTCAGAATACATAACTGAAGTATTACCTTTTAAAATTGTAGGTAAATCTCCAAATTCTTTATCTGATGCTTCCATTGCTTTTTCAAGCAAAGTGTTTTTTACAACTGCTAGTTTTACATTTGCTTTAAAACAAGCACGACGTAAATTTGAAGTAGTTCCTGCATCTAATCCTGAAATATCTGTTAAATAGATATTAGTATTTTCAGCTAATTGAGCAGTTAACTCTTCAATAACTTGTGATTTTTCTTCTCTTGTCATAATAAAAGTTTTTTACTGCTTAATATGTTTTAGGATCTACAGCAATACTTGGACTCATAGTACTAGACATATAAATACTTTTCATATAAGTACCTTTTGAAGCTGTTGGTTTTAATTTCATTAAAGTTGACAGTAATTCGTGTGCGTTACCTTCAATTTTATCAGCACTAAAAGACGCTTTACCAATTGCAGCATGTACAATACCTGTCTTATCAACTTTAAAGTCAATTTTACCCGCTTTTACTTCTCCTACAGCTTTAGCTATGTCCATAGTTACAGTACCAGTCTTAGGGTTTGGCATTAAACCACGAGGCCCAAGAACACGTCCTAAAGGTCCTAATT
>JABDPN010000327.1 GCA_013042715.1 Flavobacteriaceae bacterium
CATGTATACAGAACCAGATTATAGAAATAAAGGTTATGCGAAAATGATTTTAAATGCACTAGAACTTTGGGCAGAAGAACTTAACTACAAAGCATGTATTTTAGAAACTGGAAAACGTCAAAAAGAAGCTGTACAATTTTATAAAAAGAACACTTATACAATCATTCCAAACTTTGGTCAATATAAAAATATAGAAAACAGTATTTGTTTTATAAAACACTTAAAAAATGAAAAAGGATAATAACAAAGTAGTCTATTGGCTACTAACAGGTTGTATTTTAATTTTTATAATGGTTGTAGTTGGTGGTATTACCAGATTAACACATTCTGGTTTATCCATAAGTAATTACAAATTAATTTCTGGAACTATTCCACCAATGAATGAGGTAGAATGGCAAGAAGCTTTCGATTTATACAAACAATATCCAGAATATCAAAAACTTAACACCCATTTTACTCTTCAAGATTTTAAAGACATCTATTTTTGGGAATGGTTACATCGTGTTATTGGGCGTTTTATTGGCTTAGTATTTATTATTCCTTTTCTATACTTTTTAATTAAAAAACAACTTACACCATCAACCATTAAAAAGTCGGTTATCTTATTATGCCTTGGCGCTTTTCAAGGATTTCTGGGTTGGTATATGGTAAAAAGTGGTTTGGTAGATAGACCAGATGTTAGTCATTATAGGTTAGCAGCTCACTTAACAACTGCTTTTGTAACTTTTGCTTACACATTTTGGGTTGTGTTAGACATTATATATCCTATTAGAAAAGAAATAAATAAACGCTTTAAAAAATTCATTCAATTTAGTTTTGCTGTATTATTGCTCCAGATTATTTATGGTGCCTTTGTAGCTGGATTAGATGCTGGATTTATTCATAATTTCTGGCCAATGATGAGTGAAGGAAAATTTATGCACGAAACAGTTTATATTGAACAAAATCCTGTTATAAAAAACTTTATAGAAGGAAAAAGTGGTGTACAATTTGTTCACAGAATTCTAGCTTATATTGTTGTAATACTACTCTTTATAGTATGGAATAAAGGTAGGAAAATGCCACTTGAAAAAGATCAAAAACTTGGTATTAACTTTCTCGCTATTTTTGTGATATTTCAATTTATATTAGGAGTGTTAACGCTTTTATTAGCTGTTCCTGTTTGGTTAGGTGTTATGCATCAAGTTGGTGCTTTTCTCTTACTATCTGCCATGACATTTACTTTGCATCGTTTCAGTAAATAAATTAAATTCTTACTTCTTTAAGACTAATTTTTGTTCAAAAAAATACAAAATTTAGACTTAATTCAGTAACAACTACGTTAGTCCATAAATTTATTTCATTCCGTTTTTTGTGAATTTCAGAATGAAAAAATTCATGTACTTTTGCAATATATTTTTAAAACATGATTTACAGATTTAGAATTATACTAGACAACGATACAGAAGAAGATATATTTAGAGATATTGAAATTAGAAATACAGATACTCTAGAAGATCTTCATAATACCATTACACAATCTTTTGGTTTTGATGGTTCAGAGATGGCATCATTTTATGTTAGTGATGTGGATTGGAATCAAGGTGATGAAATTTCATTATTTGATATGAGTGAAGGTGCTAATGGAGTAAAACTCATGAGCGAAACGATACTTAAAGATGTCGTTACAGAAGAACAACCACATCTTATATATGTTTACGACTTTTTAAGCATGTGGACCTTTTTTGTAGAACTGGGTGAAATTGTACAAGAAGCTCCAAGTACAGATTATCCAAACTTAATGTTTGCTCATGGTGAAATTCCTACTGAAGCACCAGAAAAAAACTTTGAAGCTGAAGCTTTTGACAGTTTAAAAGAATATGATGACGATTATGATGTGGACGACTACGAAAGTTTAGATTTTGATGAACAGTGGAATTAAGTTCTTCTCAATTAACTACATATAATTTGAATGAATATTCTCGTAATTTCTTTTTACAAAATCTAAAGCACTAACTAGTATTTCTCCCATATTTTTACTACGCTTAAAGTTTACGTCATGCGTATAATCAAGTAGTTGACTTTTAAGTAAGTCTATATGTTCTGGAATAGAAATGGTATCGTATTTCATACACTCTAAGAGAATTTTCATTCTATTATGAAAACTTAATAAACGTTTTGCGATTGCAGAGCGTTCTTCGAGTACGTATTGATTTAAAGAAGCTTCTTGTATCATTTCTGAAACCAATTTTACCATCTTAACGTTTTCTTTAAAAAACTGTGGTCTGTAAACATTCAATTTGCCTTCGTAACTCTGTTGATCAAAATCTATGGCTCTAATTTTATAAACCACTTGATCAAAATCATGAATAGGTACAATAACATAATTGTAAGAACGCATATCTCCAAGAAGCCTTATCATACAACGTTCGTTAAATTTAATAAACTCTTTTGCAATTTGAGCTTTTTCACGTTTTGTAAGTTTTGGCAACATATCTTTTATAAACTCATCTCCAGGGATTCCAGAAATATGATCTTCAATTAAAGTATCTCCATGTACCAAAAAGCTCAAGTTATAAGGCGATAGCATATGCTCTAATTCCAGTCCATAAATCCGTGACGCGTCTGCTTTTTTTACATAAAAATACGTGTAATTGTCGTTAAGTATATTTCTAATTTTTATTCTGAAAGGCTTAGAATTTCCAAAAGTACAATAGTCTATTGCATCAACATTTAGAAACTGGATGGTGTCTTCGTTACCATCAGAATGCAGAATGGTATATATCTTTTTTAAGCTTAAATCTATTTCTTCTCTATCAAATTCATTATAATACACACGAATCCAAAGTGTATCGTTATCATCTTCGTCATAAACAACAATAGAGCCTTGAAAACGCAACAAATCTTCATAAAAAATTGGGATTCTTACATTACGTTTGTATCGAGATAAATATCTACTCAATTTATCTGAAACTGGATAAGATGGTTTTCTTTTGGATATTTTAATATCATCTTCTTGCATGCGATAAAATTAAGTAAATAAATGACTTTAATTTTAGCTCGTGTAACATTTTTTTTATATTCTCGTCGTACTTATATTACCAAACCAAAAATATAAAGACTTGGAACCAATCTTAACAATTAACAATCTCACCAAGAAATTTGGCTATCTCACTGCTGTTAAAGACTTATCCTTTACTATTAATAAAGGTAATGTATATGGTATTTTAGGTCCAAATGGAAGTGGAAAATCTACAACGCTAGGTATAGTACTTAACGTAGTAAATAAAACTTCAGGTAATTTTAAGTGGTTTGATGGAAGTATTTCCACTCACGATGCACTTAAAAAAGTTGGCGCAATTATAGAGCGTCCAAACTTTTACCCTTATATGTCTGCATACCAAAACTTGAAACTAGTATGTAAAATTAAAGGTGTAGACCATACTAAAGTAGATGATAAATTAAAACTTGTTGGATTACTAGAACGTAAAAACAGTAAGTTTAAAACCTTTTCTCTTGGTATGAAACAACGTTTAGCTATTGCATCTGCCATATTAAACGATCCAGAAATATTAATTCTTGATGAACCTACTAATGGTCTTGACCCTCAAGGTATTCATCAAATTAGAGAATTAATAAAAGAAATTGCTGCAAATGGCACTACAATTTTATTAGCATCGCATTTACTAGACGAAGTTGAAAAAGTATGCACACATGTAGTAGTTTTAAGAAAAGGTGAACGTTTGTATTCTGGTAGAGTTGACGAAATGATTTCCAGTCATGGTTTCTTTGAAATTAAAACTGAAGATAAAGACAAGTTAAATCAGGTTCTAAATGGTATAAAAAGTATTAGTAATGTTAAAACAAAAGATGGGTTAGTTACAGCTTTTTTAAATGAGCCAATGAAAGCTTCAGAATTTAATAAGCTTATGTTTGAGAATGGTATAATACTATCTCATTTAGTAAAACGTAAAGAAAGCTTAGAAGAACAATTTTTACAACTTACAAAAGACAAATAATTATGTTAAGGTTATTAAGTATAGAATACTATAAACTAGTAAAGAGTAAAGCAAGTAGGGTTTTAATAATTGCATATTTTGTCTTATTAACATCTATTGCTTTAATAGCAGCAATAAAATTTGATATTGGTCCAATAAAGTTTCATTTAGCAGAACAAGGAATTTTTAATTTCCCTTACATCTGGCATTTTAACACCTATGTCGCAGCCATATTTAAATTCTTTTTGCTCTTGGTTATTGTGTCCATGATGGCGAATGAATATTCAAACAAAACACTTAAACAAAATTTAATTGATGGTTTAAGTAAGAAGGAATTTTTATTATCTAAATTTTATACTGTTATTTTATTCTCACTTGTTTCTACAGTATTTGTTTTTATAATTTCAATGATTTTAGGTCTAATTTATTCAGACTATAATGAACCGAGTATTATCTTTTCAGATTTAGAATTCTTACTGGCATTTTTCGTTAAATTATTAGGATTCTTTTCCTTTGGACTCTTTCTTGGAATATTAATAAAACGCTCAGCTTTTGCTGTAGGAGCTATGTTTGTATGGTTAATGGCAGAAGGCTTTTTTAAAGGTATGCTCTATTGGAAGTTCAAGCCTAATGCCGAAACGGTTATGCAATTCTTCCCGCTTGAATCTATGTCTAATCTTATTAATCAACCTGGTTCTAGACTTAATGCAGTACAAACTGTAGCAAAACAAGTTGGTGAAGATCTTAGTTATGACTATGCTGTACATTGGTATGAAATTGTAATTGTTTTAACTTGGACAGCTATTTTTATCTTTTTATCCTACAGATTATTAAAAAAGAGAGATTTATAATACCTTTATGAGCTATTGCTTATAAATGAAAAAGTTATTTACTCTTATAATATTAGTCTTTATTTCTATTGAAATAAACGCACAAGGTGAAGCTTCAAACTGGTATTTTGGGAATGGAGCTGGATTAATATTCGATATTAATACAGGAACTGTAACAGCAGATAATTCTGCGATTAATACTATAAATACTACTGAAGGTTGTTCGTCTATTTCAGATCCTAATGGTAATTTATTATTTTATACAGATGGAAGAAATGTCTGGGATGCCAATCACCAGATTATGCCAAATGGAGATTATAATGCTGGACTAGGTTTGCTTGGAGATCCTTCTAGTACATCTTCTGCAGTAATTGTACCTAAACCAGGAAATACAGACCAATACTATATCTTTACTGTAGACGAGCCTCATCATAACAATTCTTGGGCTTATCCTAATCAAGGACCAGCTAATAGTGCAGGAACTCCATTAGCACAATACGATGATAACAATGGCTTTGGTGGTTCTGTTCCAGCTGTAGATGATGGCTTTAATAATGGTTTTAATTACACATTGGTAGATTTAACTTTAAATGGAGGAATGGGAGATGTTGTTTCCACAGAAAAAAATGTGCATTTAGAGACCTACGACCCAAGTGATGAAAACCAAATAAGCTATAAATGTGCAGAAAAAATAACAGCTGTAGAACATGCAGATGGACAATCGTATTGGGTAATTACTCAATTTATTGATACGGTTTATGCTTTTAGAGTAGATAGTTCTGGGGTTAACACAACTCCTGTTACCACACAAATTGCTCCAAATATCTCGACTAGTGGTTACAGAAGAAATGCTATTGGTTATATGAAATCATCACCAGATGGTTCTAAAATAGCAGTTTGTCATAATCAAAATGGAACTGTGGAAGGAAGTGCTCAAAATAACTCAGGTAGTTTTTGGTTATACGATTTTGATAATGCAACAGGAACTGTAAATAATGAACAAGGGTTGTTGTTAAGTACTACTGCTTATGGTGCAGATTTTTCTGCAGATTCAAATAAACTATATGTTTCTAATTCCACTAGAATCATTCAATTCGATTTAGAAGCTGCTAATATTGCTGCTTCTCAAACAATTGTTCATCAACAGTCTAATTTCTTAGGTGCTATTCAATTAGGACCAGATGGTAAGATATATATATGTAATACTGCCTCATCTAATACTTTAGATGTTATCAATGCACCAAACGAACTTGGAGTTGCCTGCGATTATCAAACTAGTGGTATTGCATTATCTTTGGGAACAAATGCAACTTTGGGATTACCTCCTTTTATTCAATCTTTTTTGATTGCAGTAATTGAATCTGAAAATGTTTGTTTTGGAGATGCAACTCAATTTACTATTGATAGTTCTGAAACTTATGATAGTATTTTATGGGATTTTGGGGACTCTAATACATCTATAGACGATAGTCCAATACATACTTATGGTGCTCCTGGAACGTATACAGTTTCTGCAACCTTGACTGCTGGATCTGAAGTTAGAACCTTTAATTCTACTGTAACCATTTTTGAAGTTCCTGTAGCAAATCAAGCTAATGATATTGATGTTTGTGATGATAATAACGATGGTTTTTCAAGTTTTAACTTTTCTGTTTTAACAGATTCTGAAATTTTGGGAACTCAAAATCCTTCAACATTAATATTAATTATTTTACTTCTATTGACGATGCAAATAACAATCAAAACAGCATAAATTTCCCATTTACTAACACTATAAATCCTCAAGAGATTTTTGCAAGAATTGAAAATACAAATAATAATGAATGTTTTGATGTTACTTCGTTTTTCGTAAATGTATACAATACACCAACTGCTAATTTAATTAATGACATTGAAGTATGTGATAACAATAATGATGGTGATTTATCCAATGGACAAGTAACAACAAATCTTATGGATTTAAATGCTGTTTTACTTGGTAATCAAAACTCATCAGATTATACTGTAACTTTTTATAATTCTCAAGCAGATGCTGATACAGGAACAAATACCATACTAACTCCAAATGCTTATTACAATTCAATTCCTAATCAAGAAGAAGTTTTTGTTAGAATTGAAAATAATCTCAATACAGATTGTTACAGTACAACATCATTTAATATTATAGTAAATCCAATTCCAGAATCTTTTAATACAAGTATATTCCAGTGTGACGAGGATGGTATTCCAGAAGGATTCACGTTATTTAACTTAACAGAAGTAAATGATGACATAACTGGTGGAGCAGCAAACACATCAACTGCATTTTATGAAACTCTTACAGATGCCCAAAATAGTACTAATCCAATTAATGAAAATGCTTACAGTAATATAACAAACCCTCAAACAATATACGTTCAAGTAATTAATGATAACTCTGAATGTTTTAGTATTGCAGAATTAGAATTAGAAGTAAGTGCAACATCTGCAAACGATGCTCAACTTACATTATGTGATAATGATGGTACTGAAGATGGCTTTCAGACCTTTACAATTTCAGATGCAAATGCAACTGTACTTAACAGTCTTCCAACTACGGTAACTTTATCGTATTATGAAACATACGAAAATGCATTACTGGAATTAGATCCTTTAGGTAACACTTTTACAAACACCATTCCTTACAACCAAATAATTTATGCTAGAGTGGAAGATGATAATGCCTGTTATGGTATTAATGAAGTAGAACTTGTTGTTTACGAATTACCAAATATTGAAATTACTGATGAAATATTATACTGCTTAAACAACTTCCCAGAACTCTTAACACTTACTGGAGGACTAATTAACGATGTACCTAATAATTATTATTTTAATTGGTCTACAGGAGAAACAACAACAGAAATTCAAGTAAATGAAATTGGTACATATACTGTTACTGTTACTAATGTTAATGGATGCTCTAAAGATAGAACTATATCCATTTTACCTTCTAACATTGCAACCATAAATTCTATAGATGTTATAGATGCTTCCACAAACAACATTGTTACTGTAAATGTCACTGGTGAAGGCGATTATGTTTATGCGTTAGATAATAATTTAGGACCTTATCAAGACAGTCATATTTTTGAAAATGTCTCTCCAGGAATACACACTGTTTATGTTAAAGACATTAAAAACGATTGTGGAATTGTAGATGCTCAAGTTTCTGTAATTGGTTTTCCGAAATTTTTTACACCAAACAATGATACTTACAATGACTTATGGCATGTTAATGGCATTAACGTACCAGAACAACATGAGAGTATCGTTTACATTTTTGACAGGTATGGCAAATTAATAAAACAACTTGATCCAAAAGGTCCTGGTTGGGATGGCACTTTTAATGGGAACCCAATGCCAACAAGTGATTATTGGTTTTATGTAGTACTTCAAGATGGCAGAGAATTTAAAAGTCATTTTACTTTAAAACGATAAATATTAAACTAATTATTAAACACATACGTTATTACATTAATATATTTAAATAGCTAGACAATAAATATCTGAAAATACAAATGTATTTCATCGGAATATATTTGCATTTCATCGGATTCTTTTATATGTTTGTTTATACCAAATCAGTTATTAATCCATTGATTATTAATACAATGATGAATTTTCCTACTAAAAATTCAAAGAAGTTCAAGTTAGAAGTCTTTCTAATTGGAACTTTTATATTGTTATTTCAAATATCTTCAGCTCAAATAATTACAGTTAACGATTCGTTTACGCCACAACAATTAGTAGAAAACAATTTTGTAGAAGGTTGTGTAGAAGTTTCTAATATTAGTTCCAGTATAAATGGTAGTGTAAATGGTATAGGTAGTTATGCCTATTTTGAACGAGCACTATCAAATTTTCCTTTTGAAAATGGTATAGTTTTAACAACTGGAAATGCAACTTCAGGTGGAAACGCAATAAATACAAATACCTTAAATGAAGGAGAAACAACATGGGGAACAGATGCTGATTTGGAAACTGCATTAGGATTATCAAATACATTTAATGCAACTTCCATAGAGTTTGATTTTGTATCAATTTCAAATTTAATACAGTTTAATTATATACTAGCATCTGAAGAATATTATGCGAATTACCCTTGTAGTTATTCAGATGGTTTTGCATTTTTAATTAAGGAAGCAGGTACATCAAATCCATATACAAATATTGCTTTAATACCTGGAACGAGCATTCCTGTTAACACAAACACTATTCACGATGCTATAGCTGGTTTTTGTGGTCCTGAAAATGAAAGCTATTTTGATGGCTACAATATTGGTGACACCAATTATAATGGGAGAACAAATGTTTTAACAGCTTCTGCAAACATAGTTCCTTATGTGCAATATCGTATAAAACTTATTATAGCAGATCAAACAGATGAAAACTTTGATTCAGCGGTATTCATACAAGGAAATAGTTTTAATGCAACTGTAGATTTAGGACCTGATATTACAACATGTGCTACAAGTAATACAATAAACGGAGACATTCAGAATTCTCAAGCTACTTATTCTTGGTACTTAGATGGAAATCTTCTTTCTGGTGAAACAAGCCCTACTTTAGATGCAATTGTATCTGGAAATTACGAAGTAAATATTGAAATACCATTAAATGATATGGTATGTATTATCTCTGACTCTGTAAATATTGATGTAAATTCCTCTCAAACAATTTATGGTATTGCTGATTTTGTATTATGTGATCCAGAAGAAGATGGATCTGAATTTTTTGATTTGACATTAATGTCGTCTGATATATTAAATAGTTTACCTGCTGGTAATTATAACTTATCATATCACACATTAGAATCTGATGCTCTAAATGGAACAAATCCTATTACATCAATTACAAGTAGTAATAGTTCTCTTCCTATTTTTATACGAATTGAAGATATTGATAATGGTTGCTTAACTTTTGGAAGTTTTTCTGTTATTGTTAATCCTGTTCCAAATGTAAGTTCGGTTAGTGATATATCATTATGTGATGATGAAGATAACGATGGAAGTTTAGAAATATATTTATCTGATTATATCGATACAATAACACAAGGTGATACAAACCTTGAAGTATCATTTCATTATACTGAAGCTGATGCTGAAAACGGATTAAATATCATTCCCGAACCTTATGTTAACACAAACCCTTCAGAAACAATATATGCATATGTTGTAAACACAATTACAGGTTGTTCTAACATAGCTACTATAAGTTTAAATGTCCAAACTTTACCTACTTTACAAAATCAAGATTTAACACCTTTAACTGCTTGTGAACCAGAAGGAGAAGACGGTTTTGAAATTTTTGACTTAACAGAAGTTTACCCTGAATTATTACAGGGATTAACAGATGTAACAGTAACATTTCATGAAACTCAAGATGATGCTATTCAAGGTGTGAACGCAATTTCTGATCCTTCGAACTTTCAAAATACAACAGAATATGTTCAGCAAATATTTATAAGAGTGGAAGATGATCTAACAGGATGTGCATCGATAACTTCTGTTTTTATACATACAAATATTTTAATAACAGGGACACGTTTAGGAGCATACAATAGATGTGATGACGATAGTGGAGATGGTATAGAGGATTTTACCTTAGATGTAATTGCTGAGGCTATAATAAATGATATTGAAAATGGAACAGTAATTTTCTATGAAACTGAAGATGACCAAATTAATGAAGTAAATGCAATTGATCAAACAATTCCATATACTGTTACAGTTAGTCCACATACACTATATGTTACATTAGCATTTCCAGGATGTGAATTTCTTTCTGAAATTTCTCTAATTATTTATCCACCACTAGATATACAACCAATAGCTCCAATAAACTATTGTGACACAGATGATGATGGAATAACTCCAATCGATCTAATTCAATTTGACGATTTATTTACAGGAGGTGCTACAAATTTAGTAGTAGATTATTTTGCTACTCAAAATGATGCAGAGAATTTAACCAATGAGTTACCTCCTTTATATACCAATACAAATAGTACAGAAATATTATATGCAAGAGTTTCATTGGTTGGAGTTTCATGCTTTGATATAGTACCTTTTGAACTAAACGTATTTCCATCTCCTAGTATAATTGATATTGATGATACTTTGATTTGTGACTCTGATCAAGATGGATTTTACTTACTAAATCTTCAAGATTATATACCGCTTATAGTATCGAGTACAACAGATCTTTCATTTTCTTTCTTTAATTTATTAGATGATGCAAATACTAATGTAAATCAAATTACAAACCCTACAACTTATAATGCATCAACAGAATCTATATTTATTCGTATAGAAAATAATAACTCTGGATGCTATTCCATTAGAGAACAAAATATATTTGTAAACACACTCCCACTTATGCCTACTATAAGTGATTATTTTAATTGCGAAGTGGATGGTAATCAATTTGCTGAATTTTTATTTGTTGATAAAGATGTTGAAATATTAAATGGACAAACTGATAAGCAAGTACTCTATTTTGAAAGTTTAAATGATGCTAATAATAGAGTGAATATTATTGATAAAAACAGTCTTTATACTAATACCTCAAGTCCTCAAACCATATATGTAAGAGTTGAAAACCTTACAGATCAAGAATGTTATGATACAGGATCTTTTCAACTACTAGTTGGATCAATTCCAATTTATACTCCACCTTCAAATTATTTAATTTGTGATGACATGTCTAATGATGGCGTGTCAATTTTTGATTTAGATTCAAAAACAACTGAAATAATTCAAAATAGTCCAGAAGATTTAGTCATAACTTATCATACAACTTTTGAAGATGCAGACAATGAAACTAATGCAATAACTAACACAACTAATTACACGAATATTGACAATCCCCAACAAATTTTTGTGAGAGTTGAAAATGGAACTGTTTGCCATTCTGTAGCTTCATTTAGTTTAAATGTTGTTCAATTACCTTCTGCAAACACACCTTCATTAATTGAACTATGTGATGATGATTACGACGAAACAACCATATTTGATTTAACTGATGCTGAAGTAGAAATTTTAGATATTAGAAATGAAGATATTGAAATTACTTATTTTGAAACTATTGGAGACTTAGAAAACAACATAAATCAAATAGGGAATCCAGATAGTTATTCAAACATAGAAAATCCACAAATCATTCAAGTACGTGTAGAGAATAATATCTCAGGTTGTTATGCAGTTGTTCCTCTTGAAATTTCTGTGCTATCTCCTCCATTAATTAATGATATTCCTGAGTTTGAAATATGTGAAGAAAATTCTGGAATTTACGACCTAAATAATGCAACTCAGCTTTTAATAGATGATACAACTGATGTTATTGTAAACTATTTTAATACGCTAACAGATGCAGAAAGCAGTCAAAATGAAATCGCAATAAATTACAACTACACATTAGGTTCTCAAACCTTATTTATTAGAGCAGATAATAGCGTTTCAGAATGTTTTGCTATTAAATCATTTAATATTATAGTATATCCTTTACCTATTGCTAATACTACCCCAGACTTAGTTACATGTGATGATGATTATGATTTCTTATTCACTTTTGATTTAACAGATCAAAATCAATTTATTCTTGGTTCTCAAAACGCATTAGATTATAATATTACTTATCATGAATTAGAACTTGATGCCAATAACGGGATTAATGCACTAGATATTTTTTACGAAGCTTTCGATTCGCAAACTATTTTTGCCAGAATAGAAAATATTAGTACTGGATGTTATAACATAACATCTTTTAACACTATTATCAATAGGAAACCTCTTGTAGAAATTCCTGATCAAGTTATATGTTTGGATAACTCTACTTTAATTGTAGGTGTAGGAGAAGAATTAGTTACTGGTGATGCATATTTATGGTCTACAAATGAAACAACATCTTCTATCGAAATAAATCAAATTGGCACTTATTGGGTAACTGTTAATTCAATAAATGGCTGTGAAACCACGACAACCTTTAATGTAATAGAGTCTGAACCTGCAATAATTGAAACTACAGAAATTGTAGACTTTTCAGATCCTAATAATGTAACAATAACTGTAAGTGGAATTGGTGATTATTTATATCAATTAGATAATCAAATTCCTCAAGATAATGGGTTCTTTGAAAATGTATCTTTAGGATATCATACCATAACCATTATTGATGTAAATGGTTGTAATAGCGTTACAAAAGATATAGTTGTTATTGACGCACCTAAATTCTTTACACCTAATGGTGATACCTATTTTGACACTTGGCATATTACAGGTGTGGAAGAACTAAATGGAACAGTTATAAATATCTATGATAGATATGGGAAATACATTAAAACTTTAACCTGGGATTCTCCTGGTTGGAATGGTGAATATAATGGAAGTTTAATGCCTGCAACAGATTATTGGTTTGTAGCAAATGTCAGGAAAAATGATACAGAATTTCAAGTAAAAGGCCATTTTGCACTCAAACGTTAGCATTTTCTTTAACACATAATTGAATTAAATTTTTACTATCATTATGTATCTTTGTCACTGCAAAATGCAAATGAAAAAGTTAATATCCTTATTCATACTAGTAACTTCATATATATCACTTGGGCAAAACATTCAAGTAGATAGTCAAACTTATACCCCTCAACAACTTATTGAAGATATTTTAATAGATAGTAATTGTATAGAAGGTGTTGTTGTTACTAATGTAATTGGAGGAAATTTTAATACGTCAGACCAAAGTTATGGATACTTTAATGCAAATGGTTCGACATTTCCATTTTCAAGTGGAGTTGTCTTAAGTACAGGGCGCTTACAAAATGTTCCAGGACCAAATACTACATTAAGTGATGATGATGCAACAGATTGGTTTGGTGATTTGGATCTAGAACAAATACTTAACGAATCCAATACCTATAATGCAACAATTATTGAATTTGAATTTATTGCTGTTGCAGATAAAATAAGTTTTAGATATATATTCGCTTCAGAAGAATATCAAGAAAACAATACAAATACATGTGAATATTCAGATTTATTTGGATTTTTAATTAGACCACAAAACGAAACACAATACACTAATATTGCACTTGTTCCCAATACTAATACGCCTGTAAAAGTTACGACTGTACATCCCGGAATTCCAGGTGGTTGCGATGCAATTAATGAAACCTATTTTGGTAGTTGGAACTCCAGTACAGCTCCAATAAATTTTAATGGACAAACAGCTATATTAACAGCAACAGCAGATGTTATTCCAAATGAAGTATACCATGTAAAACTTGTAATTGCAGATGAACAAAATTACAGATATGATTCTGCTGTATTCTTAGAAGCTGGTAGTTTTAGACTAACTACGGATTTAGGCCCAGCTAGACTTCTAAGCACTAATAATCCAATTTGCGAAAACGAACAATACCAATTAGATGCTACTGAAGCTAATGCGCAAACATACAAATGGTTTAAAGATGGTTTAGAATTAAGTTCCGAAATAAATTCTATTTTAAATATTACAGATTCTGGAACCTATAATGTTGAAGTTACTTTAGATAATAATTGTATATCTTATGGAGAAGTAGTATTAGAATTTTCTTCTAATCCTGTTGTGTTTGATACAGCTTTAAACACATGTGATATTAACCAGGATCAACTAACAGTTTATAACCTTTTGAATGCTACTCAGGAAATTACAAACAACGATAGCACAATACAAATAACTGGATTTTTCTCTTCAGAAATTAATGCAGAACAAATTAATAATCCTATTTCAAATCCAGATTATTTTGAAAACACTTTGGCTAATCAAACAATTTATGCTAGAGTAGAAAATACTTATGGGTGTTATGCTATTGCAGAAATTGAACTTCAAGCAACCTATAATGCATTATCGCTTGATTCTTTTATTGTTTGTGATGACGATATGTTTGATGGTATAACAGAATTTAATCTCAATAATTTAAGACTAGAAATTGCTAATAGTGTTCCTGATGGTGCTGTAATATCGTTTTATGTAAATATTGATGATGTATATACCGAAAATCCAATTACAACGTCTAGCTACGAAAATATAACACCATATAATCAAGAATTATTTGTAAAAATTACAGTTAACAACCAATGCTATGCAATTACAACAGTAGCTTTACAAGTTTTAAACAGACCACTCTTAGAAGATGATATTACTAACGAAAATTCAATTTTATACTGTCTAAACACATATCCTGAAACCATTACATTGCATGCTGGAATAGTTAACGACACTCCTACTAATTACAGTTACACATGGTCTAATGGAGAAAACACTTCTAGTATAGATATTAATGAAGTTGGAAACTATAGTGTAATAGTTACTGCTGCAAATGGCTGTACATCTACAAGATTCATTTTGGTTGAAGCATCAAATACTGCAACCATTGTCGATGTTATAATTGAAGAATTAAGTGATAATAATACAATAACGGTAATGGCTTCTGGAGAAGGCGATTATGAGTATGCTCTAGATAATGGTGGTTTCCAAGATAATTCAGATTTTAATTATGTTTCTGCAGGTTTTCATATAGTAAAAGTTAGAGATAAAAAAGGTTGCGGAATAACGGTTCAGGAAGTTGCTATATTTGGATTTCCAAAGTTTTTTACACCTAATGGTGATACCATTAATGATATTTGGGAACTTAAAGGAGTCAATGCATTTACAAATCAAGGTATCATTGTTTCAATTTTTAACAGATATGGTAAACTACTAAAAAGTATTAGTTATAATACTGGAGGTTGGGATGGTACATTAAGAGGATTTGAATTACCTTCAGACGATTATTGGTTTATAGCTAAATTTCCAGATGGTAAAGAATATCGTGGGCATTTTGCTCTTAAACGATGATTAACTTAAATTGCAATTATGCGTTTTAAAATTGAATCTGAATTTAGTCCAACTGGAGACCAACCTGAAGCTATTAATGCGCTTACAGATGCTATTATAGCAGAAGATAAATATCAAACCTTATTAGGTGTTACAGGTTCTGGAAAAACGTTTACAATTGCTAATGTTATTCAGGAAATTCAAAGACCTACGTTGGTTTTAGCTCATAACAAAACATTAGCAGCTCAATTATATTCTGAGTTTAAGCAATTTTTTCCAGATAATGCTGTAGAGTATTTTGTATCGTATTACGACTATTACCAACCAGAAGCATATCTTCCAGTAACAGGAACTTATATAGAAAAAGATCTTTCAATTAACGAAGAAATTGAAAAACTGCGTTTAAGTACAACCTCTTCCCTACTTTCTGGAAGACGTGATGTCCTAGTAGTGGCTTCGGTTTCGTGTTTATATGGAATTGGGAACCCTGTTGAGTTTCAAAAGAATGTTATAACACTAAAACGCGATCAAGTTATATCAAGAACGAAATTGTTACATCAATTGGTTCAAAGTTTATACTCCAGAACAGAATTTGATTTTACCAATGGAAATTTCAGAATTAAAGGAGATACAGTTGATGTTTTTCCTGGTTATGCAGATCATGCTTATCGAATCCACTTTTTTGGTGATGAAATAGAAGAAATCGAATCATTTGACATCAATACTAATAACGTTCTGGAGAGTTTTGACAGATTAAACATCTATCCAGCAAATATGTTTGTTACATCTCCTGAAGTCCTACAAAATGCCATTAAAGATATTCAAGATGATTTAGTAAAACAATACGATTACTTTAAAGAAATTGGCAAACACCTAGAGGCAAAACGTTTAAAGGAACGCACAGAATTCGACTTAGAAATGATTCGTGAATTAGGTTATTGTTCTGGAATTGAGAATTATTCCAGATATCTTGATGGTAGAAATCCTGGAACTAGACCATTTTGTTTATTAGATTATTTTCCAGAAGATTTTTTAATGGTTATTGACGAAAGTCATGTAACTATTTCACAAGTTCATGCTATGTATGGTGGAGACAGAAGCAGAAAAGAAAACCTAGTTGAATATGGTTTTAGGCTACCAGCTGCTATGGATAACAGACCGTTAAAATTTGAAGAATTTGAAGCGCTTCAAAACCAGGTTATCTATGCAAGTGCAACTCCTGCAGATTACGAGTTACAAAAATCTGGAGGTGTTTATGTTGAGCAGATAATTAGACCTACAGGACTACTCGATCCTGAAATTGAAGTAAGGCCAAGCTTAAACCAAATAGATGATTTAATTGAGGAAATTCAATTAAGAGTAGAAAAAGATGAACGAACATTAGTTACAACGCTTACAAAACGAATGGCAGAAGAACTCACAAAATATTTAACTAGAATACAAGTTCGTTGTCGTTACATACATTCTGATGTTGACACACTAGAACGTGTAGAGATCATGCAAGATCTTCGTAAAGGTTTGTTTGATGTTCTTGTTGGTGTAAACTTATTGCGTGAAGGCTTAGATCTACCTGAAGTATCGCTTGTAGCAATTTTGGATGCAGATAAAGAAGGTTTTTTACGTTCGGCTAGATCTTTAACACAAACCGTAGGTAGAGCTGCAAGAAACCTTAATGGTAAAGCCATTATGTATGCTGATAAAATAACCAATAGCATGCAAAAAACTATTGATGAAACCAATTACAGACGCGAGAAACAAATTGCTTATAATACTGCAAATAATATAACACCAAAAGCTTTAAATAAAAGTTTAGACAATGCATTGACAAAAAATTCTGTTAGTGCTTATTATTACGAGCAACAAGCTTTAAAAGCTGCTGAACCTGAAAGTGATTACTTAAACAGACCAGAACTGGAACAAAAAATTAGAGATATACGAAAACTTATGGAGCAAGCCGCTAAAGAACTAGATTTTATAGTCGCTGCAAAATATAGAGACCAAATTAAAAGTTATCAGAAAAAACTAAAAGAGTTATAAACTTAGTTGTATTGAACCTTAAAAATATCTATTAAAAAATCTGGTGGAATTACCTTATTTGGAAAACTCTCCATAAGTTCTAAAACACGATTTATAGCATCATAATTTAATCCCATTTTCAAACCAAAATTATGAAGTTTATACATTTCTTTTGAAGTAATTTCATCATCAATAATCATCAATAAAACTAACCTGTGAAATTGTACAATACGTTCGCTGTACGATTTTAATTTAACATGAGATATTGGATTATCTAAAAGATAATCAAAATCTTCTTGGGTTATATGTAATTGTTTTGCAACGCCTAATAAGAAATTATACTCAATTTCTTTGAGGGAATTATCGACTCTTGCAAAAGCAATCATTTCTGAAAGTAGGCTTAATTTTTCTACACGATTCATCATTTCAATTATATCTATTATGACCTCTTATAAATTTAACAAGAAGTTTTAATCTATCATCGAACATTTCTTGTAGCTTATCGAAAAACATTTGCGCTTTAATCGAAGATTATCGCATTTTAATGATATTTAAAATATTAACACCTGTTTATCAGCTCTTTATGAAAATATATTAAAATGTCAAATTCAAATGTTATGAACATTAAAATTATTACTTTGAAAGTGTTTAAATATTATGAAATGAAAAAACAATTTCTGCTATCCTTTATAAACTTTTTTATTCCAATTGCGTTTTTATTTTCACAAAGTACAGCTTCAAAAAATGTATCAACTTTTACAATTGAAGCACCTCAACTAAACACCTATAAGAAAATTTGGATGTATTTACCAGAAAGCTATCACAAAACAAATAAAAGTTATCCTGTTTTTTACATGCATGATGCTCAAAATTTATTTGATAATGAAACATCTTATGTTGGTGAATGGGAAATAGATGAATATTTAGACCAAATTAATACTAATGAAGTTATTGTAATTGGTATTGAACATGGAAATGAAAAACGTATAGAAGAACTAACACCTTTTCCAAACAAAAAATATGGTGGAGGAAATGGAGACAACTACCTGTTATTTATAAAAAACACATTAAAGCCTCATATCGACATCACTTACAGAACAAAATCTAAAGCCAAAAACACTACTATTATGGGTTCTTCTTTAGGTGGATTAATATCTTATTATGCAGCACTGAAATACCCAAACACATTTGGAAAAGCTGGTGTTTTTTCACCATCATTTTGGTTTAGTGATAAAATTGTCGATTTTACACAAAACACTAATATAGAAACACATACAAAATTATATTTTCTAATTGGAAGTGATGAAGGTAAAGAAGTGGTTTCTGATATGGAAAATGTGATTTCTTTACTAATCCAAAAAGGACTTCCAAAGAACCAAATTAATAAACAAGTAATTAAAGGTGGTAAACATAATGAAGCGTTTTGGAGTAGTTATTTCCCTAATGCGCATCAATGGCTAATACTTGATTAAATTGTGGTTTTATTTTTTTAAAACTAGTTTAAAAAAAGTTATAAAAAACCTGCATTAAATTTTTTTAAGAACACTTTACATTATAACTTGCAACCCGAAAAATAGGATTTAGATTGCTTATGTCAAAAAACGAATCTTTAGTAAAAAAGAGACTTCTTTCCCCAAAAGAAATAAAAGCACTAAACGAAAAGTATAATACTTTATCACCTTCGCAACGTATTAAGCAATTTTATAAAGATTTTAAAGCAGAAGAAATTATGGTAACGAGCTCTTTTGCTGCTACTTCTGCACTTCTTTTAAAGTTTTTTTCTGATGTAAATCCTAAACAAAAAATTTATTTTATTGATACTGGTTTTCATTTTAAGGAAACAATAAATTACAAAAAAGAATTAAAACGATTATACAATCTAAACGTAGAATCTATTAGTGCTTTAAAAGAAGAGCATAAGTTTACTATAGAAGACAAAACTTGGCAAAAAAATCCTGATTTCTGCTGCTATGTTAATAAGGTAAAGCCTTTAGAACTTATAAAACAAAACTACACTGTTTGGGTTTCTGGGCTCATGAAATGGCAGAGTGATCATAGATCTTCTTTAGATATTTTTGAAATGAGAAATAATATGTTGAAGTTTTATCCACTTTTAGATATTACAAAAAAAGAACGACAAGATATTATAGTTAAAGAACAATTACCTTTTCATCCATTAGTTTTTAAAGGTTTCAATTCTATTGGCTGTAAGCATTGTACAGTTCCTGGAGACGACAGAAATGGGAGATGGAACAACAATCCTAAAACCGAATGTGGTTTACATCTATAAAAAAAGACCAAGCAAATGCTTAGTCTTTTTTAACTAACTAATTCAAAATTTTATTCTCAATTATTTTTTGGAAGTAAATCTTACTGGAACGTTAATTAATTCACCTTCATTTTGTGTAAAAGTTTCAACTTGTTTGTAGTTTAAACGATTTTTTATAAAACCTTCAATATTACTACTTGGAGCATCTACTGATAATACAACAATTTCATGCTCTTCATTAAGAATAATGTTTACACTTGCAGTAATATCCTCATTAATTTCAAAGTTAGGATTCTGCAATAAGGTTCCAATTTCCTCAGTAAGCGTTGTGGATTTGTCTTTCTTAACAGGTGCTGCAGAAAGAACACTACTAAATACTAATGCTGCGATTAACAGACTCGTTTTTAATGTTTTCATAATTGTACGTTTTTAGAATGATTGATACTTTATAGACTTTAAATTAGTTACACTGTTACACAGTATCTATCTATTTAACGCTTATTTAACGCATTCTTAACTGTATTTAACTCTAGTTAAAAATTAATTAACAGTCTTGTTTCTAGTATTATACAAACTATTAAACAAAAAAGGAGTAGCAACATTGTACTACTCCTTAATCAATTTTTACAAAAAATTTATCTATCCTACAACAGCTTGTACTTTATCTGCTGCTTCTTGAAATTCTATTGCACTTTGTACATCCAATCCAGAACTATCTATTAGTTCCTTTGCGATGTCTGCATTTGTACCTTGTAATCTTACAATAATTGGAACATTAATTGCGTCTCCCATATTCTTATATGCATCTACTATACCTTGAGCTACACGATCACAACGTACTATTCCCCCAAATATATTTACTAATATTGCTTTTACATTTGGATCTTTTAATATGATTCTAAAAGCCGTTTCCACACGAGCTGCATCTGCAGTTCCACCAACATCAAGGAAATTTGCTGGTTCTCCACCTGCTTGCTTAATTAAATCCATTGTTGCCATTGCTAATCCTGCTCCATTTACCATACAACCAACATTACCATCTAAATCCACATAGTTTAAGCCTACCTCTTTTGCTTCAACTTCTATAGGATTTTCTTCTCTAAGGTCTCTTAATTCCGCTAAATCTTTATGTCTGTAAAGTGCATTGTCGTCTAATGTCACTTTAGAGTCGACTGCCATTATTTTATCATCACTAGTTTTTAAAACTGGATTTATTTCAAAAAGAGAAGCATCAGATTTTACATAAGCTGTATATAACGATGTTACAAATCTGGTCATTTCTTTAAAAGCCGTTCCAGATAAGCCTAAGTTAAATGCAACTTTTCTAGCTTGAAATGGTAAAATACCAATTGCAGGATCGATCTCTTCTGTAAAGATAAGATGTGGTGTTTCTTCAGCAACTGTTTCTATGTCCATTCCACCTTCAGTTGAGTACATAATCATATTACGTCCTGTACTTCTATTTAATAGAACAGACATGTAATATTCTTCTGGTTCTGAATCTCCAGGATAATAGACATCCTCAGCAATTAAAACTTGGTGTACTTTTTTTCCTTCAGCAGAAGTTTGAGGTGTTACCAAATTCATTCCAATAATTTGATTGGCTATCGTTTTTACCTCATCTAAGTTTTTTGCAAGCTTTACACCTCCTCCTTTTCCACGTCCTCCAGCATGAACTTGAGCTTTTATAACATGCCAACCTGTTCCTGTTTCTTCTGTTAGTTTTTTTGCTGCATCAACAGCTTCGCCAGCATTTTGAGCAACAATACCACGCTGAATACGTACACCAAAACTGCTTAATAATTCTTTTCCTTGATACTCGTGTAAATTCATATTAAATGATTCTATTTTTTTGCATTACAAATGTAAACATACTTACCATTCTAACAAATAATTTATTTTTTGATTATTTGTGTCATTTGCATATGTACTTAAACTATCTTGTCTTTAAGTTTTTAATTACTGAAAATGCTTTATCTACTATATAGTTTTCTACTACTATGGTAAATTCATTGGTAGTTGAAATCACTTCATAAATAGTAACACCTTCCCAAGCTAATTTTTTAAAAATATGATAATATAAACCCACAACTTTGGAATTCTCCTTTGGTAAACCAACACTTATTGCTGAAAGGCTTTCTTGAAATCCTATTTGTGTCTCATTTTTAAAGTTTTCTATCACATGATAACGTTCTGCACTAGAAATTATAATATTACTCTCAAAAACACCTCTTGTAAAGGTGTAAAAAATATGATCTTTAGAATGAATACTATCCAGAACTTTTGTGTGACAGTTCATTAAAGTAGTTGAATTCTTAAATGTAAAGTCGCTTAAATCAGAACGTACAATAATATCACCCAAACTTTTAAACACACGTTTTAGTTGAAATGAATGATTTACAATTGTAGATTGGTTATATCGTCTCAAAGCCATCATGATTGCTCCTGTTTTAACATCTTTCTTCAACATAGAAGAAACTTGACTTTGCAACACATTAGCTAAAGCTGAATAATTAATTATTTCTTGATGTAAGGCTTCTTCTATATAGGGTTGCGATGTAATTATTTCTTCTACACAAGAGGCAATTGTCTTCATTTTGTTAATTATTTAACATATTGTGTAAATTTAGTAAAATTTAGCTATTAATCTTTTATGTTTTCCTTTTAATGATATTTTTGACCGAAAATCAGGAACAAACAAAGTTAAAACCAATGGAAAATAAAACTTTACTAGATATTGCAAACGAATATGGCAGTCCAATTTATGTGTATGATGCACATAAAATTGAGTCGCAATACAATCGACTTACATCTGCTTTTAGTAAAGTTAAACAACTAAAAATAAACTATGCCGTAAAAGCTTTATCCAATATTTCGGTGTTAAAATTCATAACTAATCTTGGAGCTGGTTTAGATACTGTTTCAATACAAGAGGTTAAGTTAGGTCTTGCAGCAGGTTGTAAACCAGAAAACATAATTTATACACCTAATGGCGTTTCATACGAAGAGATAGAAGAAGTTGCAAAACTTGGTGTACAAATCAACATAGATAACCTCTCCATTCTAGAGCTCTTTGGCACACAACATCCAGATATTCCTGTTTGTATTAGAATTAACCCTCATGTTATGGCTGGAGGAAATACCAATATTTCTGTAGGACATATCGATTCAAAATTTGGTATATCTATCCATCAAACACCACATATTTTAAGAATTGTAGAAAATACAGGCATGCATGTAAATGGTATACATATGCATACTGGAAGTGATATTCTGGATATTGATGTATTTCTTTATGCTAGTGAAATACTATTTGAAACTGCAAAACAATTTAAAGATCTAGAATTTATAGATTTTGGTTCTGGTTTTAAAGTTCCTTATAAAGAAGGTGACATAGAAACCAATATTGAAGAGTTTGGAACCAAACTTACCAAACGTTTTAAGACCTTTTGTAAAAATTATGGCAGAGACATTACGCTTGCTTTTGAGCCTGGGAAATTTTTAGTTAGCGAAAGCGGATGCTTTCTTGCAAAAGTGAATGCTATTAAGCAAACCACATCTACAGTCTTTGCACAGATAGATACTGGTTTTAACCACTTAATTAGACCAATGCTTTATGGTTCGCAACACCAAATCTATAATCTTTCTAGTCCTGAAGGCAGACAACGTTTTTATTCAGTAGTTGGTTACATCTGTGAAACAGACACATTTGCTAACAATAGACGAATTAGCGAAATTTCTCAAGGTAATATTTTAGCCTTTAGAAATGCTGGAGCTTATTGCTTTACAATGGCTAGTAATTACAATTCCAGATTACGTCCTGCTGAAGTTCTTTGGTATAATGATAAAGCACATTTAATAAGAAAAAGAGAAACTTTTGATGATTTATTGTCAAACCAAAATATTATTGAACTTACTTAAATTCATATTAATTAAGCCTATAAATGCGTAGAATTTATAAACTTAATAATATAATAACATACAAAAACGCTTAATTTTTTAATTCAATATTTTTTTATTATTATCTTTGATTTTTAATAATTAATACAGTGAATACAGGAACAGTAAAATTTTTTAATGAATCCAAAGGTTATGGATTTATTACAGAAGAAGGTTCAGGCTCAGAACATTTTGTACACATTTCTGGTTTAATTGATGAAATTAAACAAGGTGACAATGTTGAGTTTGAATTACAAGAAGGCAAAAAAGGAATGAACGCAGTAAACGTTAAAGTTATATAATTTTATTCTCTTTTTATTACAGTAGTAAGCCTATCAAAATTTGATAGGCTTTTTTTGTTTTTAGATATTATTCTTTACCATCCACATAATCCTGTAGATAATTAAAACGTTCTGTAAGCTTTCCATCTTTAGTTATTCTTGCACGTTCCAAAATACCATCTTTATCATTATTAAAAAAAGCTTGAATAACATGGTCGTAGAACATTTTACCAAAACCACGACTTGCATTATCTGGTAATTCGCAAGGTAAATTATCTACTGCCATAACAGCAATGGCATCTTTATCTTTAAAATCAACTTCAGATTCTATTTGAGGATTATAACCATAAATTGGTTCTGCAATTGTAGAGGCTCTAAGTGTTGGTGCAACTGGACCATCTATATCACAACTAATATCTGCAATGACTTTAATTTTAAAATCTGAATGTTTAGTATCTTCTCTTGTAATTAAATAAGGTGCTCCATCTCCAAAAAAATGTCCTGCAATAAACATATCACTTACTTTCGAAAACTTCATAAAATCAGCATAGTAGTGCTCTGGATTATCAAAAAAGTCGAACATATCCAGTTCTTGCCCATCTTTTCTTTTGTTGTAATCCAAAACATCTATTTGCACATAAACAGCTTCATTAAAGTCTTTACTTAAAAAGTCTTCTACAGAAACCTCACTTATTTTCATGTGATCTAAAACCTCTTTTGCTCCAGAACCTACACGACCTTTTCCTGTTAAAACAATTTTTACTTTAGGTAGTTTAATATCTTCTGTGTAAGCTTCTAATTCGTCTCTATTTTTAAATGTCTCTGCTTTTGGCAAATTAAACGTTCCCAATTTTAATCCTAAGGTTCTTATACCATTATAAGCACCAACAACTCCAGCATAATAACCAAAACCAATTAATCGGAAGCCTTTTTTGTTTACAATGGTTTCATGATCGTAGAGCTCAATTTTTTTATCTAGAATCGCATTTAATAGTTTTCTATTATAAGGTTGTTTTTTAATGGTATGACTAAAGAAGAAATATTTTTTATTGGGAATTAAAGCATCAATTGGCACTTCTTTTACGCCAATCATAACATCTGCATGAGATACATCGTCTAATACCTGAAATCCTAATTTTGAATATTTTGAATCATTAAATACGCGAACATCTGAAGATTCCACAATTATTTTAGCATCTGGAAAATCGTTTACGATCTTCTCGCATGCTTGTGGTGATAAAACCACTCTTCTATCTGGTGGGTTTTTACGTTCTTTTATAACTGCAAATTTCATATATACTTAAAAATTAAAACGTTGACTAACTGACAGATTAGAATTCACAGACTGACAGTTATTAGATATGGTATAAATATTGCACTAATGTAAGATGAAATGCGAGGTTAAGCAAACTTTTTGATAACTTTGCAAACCTTTACAAATTGAAGTAAAGTTCTTTGAAAAAATGGGGTCGACTGGTTTTGACAGCGAGATTTATTGAATTGTAAGCATGTCGCGTAAAGATTTTGATACGCGTTAAAGGCTAAATCAAATTTTAAACGGCGAGAATAACTACGCTTTAGCTGCTTAATAA
>JABDPN010000329.1 GCA_013042715.1 Flavobacteriaceae bacterium
ATCCAAAGGCCCATCTACATTAAACTCGTCAGACCAAACTAAATTATCATAAACAGGATCTTCGTAAACTGTTGTGTTTTCACCATACCAAAAATCGTCTATATAAGCAATAACATTATCTGAATTGCCTTCTCCATTTACTTGAATGACAACTCTATTAAAATCTGTTCTGGTTACAGGAGGTGGAGAACTTCCATCTAAATTAATGTAACCATCATTTTCAAAATCAAAACTCACTTCTTGCCATTGGTCTAATTGCAAAGTTTTTATAATCTCACTTTGTGTCATCCATGGAAAAGAAAGACTTCCATCTTGTACTTTTAAAGATACTTGTATTGGCTGATTTCCTGTTAAACTTCCAGAAGGAATATAAATTTTAAGCTTAAAAATATTTTCAGCCAACGCAAAACTAGAACCAGCATCAAATCTCACATTAGCATACTGTCCACCAACATCATGATATTGCATTACAGTAGAAGAAGCATTAATTCCCTGTTGATATGGATTTGCTAGATTTAAATTGATGTTACAATCATCTCCAAACCAAGTAGTAATGTTACTATTTCCATCAAAATCATCAAAATGAATTTGAGAATTACTGCAAATAACAAAAAAGGAAAGTAGAAAAAATAATATGTAACGATGCTTCATGATGATTTTGGTTTTATTTCTTAACAAAGAACGATTAATATATTTCAAATCTTAAATTTTCCACCTATACATAAACCAAACAATATCAATATTAAAATTAAAAAACCGACAAAAAGTCACTAAAATTCAAGTATTTAAGGACATTTTGTCTTTCAAAATGTATTGGTAAGATTATTGACAAATAATCAATAAAAAGGAAAATTATTACGATTATGAATTTAAACAATTTTACGATAAAATCTCAAGAAGCCATTCAGCAAGCACAACAAATTGCTCAAGGTTTTGGTCATCAACAAATTGAAAATGAGCACATATTTAAAGCCATTTTTGAAGTTGATAAAAACGTATTACCATTTATATTAAAAAAACTTAATGTAAATGTCGAACTATTAAAAACAATACTCGATAAAGAACTAGAGAGTTTCCCAAAAGTTTCTGGTGGTGAATTAATACTCTCCAGAGAAGCAGGAAAAGCCATTAACGAATCATCAATCAATGCGAAGAACATGAAAGATGATTTTGTATCTGTAGAGCATTTAATTTTAGGAATCTTTAAATCTAAAAGCAAGATTTCGCAAATCTTAAAAGATCAAGGTGTTACTGAAAAAGGTCTTAATTCTGCTATTGATGAGCTAAGAAAAGGGGATCGAGTAACCTCTCAAAGTCAAGAAGAAACCTATAATGCTTTAAATAAGTATGCTAAAAACTTAAACCAATTAGCTAGAGATGGTAAACTCGATCCTGTAATTGGTCGTGACGAAGAAATCCGAAGAATACTTCAAATTTTATCACGTAGAACCAAGAACAATCCTATTTTAGTTGGTGAACCTGGAACTGGAAAAACAGCTATAGCTGAAGGTTTAGCACATAGAATTATAGATGGCGACATTCCAGAAAACCTTAAAGACAAGCAAATCTATGCTTTAGACATGGGTGCACTTATTGCTGGTGCAAAGTATAAAGGCGAGTTTGAAGAGCGTCTTAAAGCTGTTATTAAAGAAGTAACTACTAGCGAAGGAGATATTGTCCTGTTTATTGACGAAATCCACACTTTAGTTGGTGCTGGAGGTGGTCAAGGTGCAATGGATGCTGCAAACATCTTAAAACCAGCTTTGGCAAGAGGTGAATTAAGAGCAGTTGGTGCTACTACTTTAGACGAATACCAAAAATATTTTGAAAAAGATAAAGCGCTTGAAAGACGTTTTCAAAAAGTAATGGTAGACGAACCTGATACCGAAAGTGCTATTTCCATACTTAGAGGTATTAAAGAAAAGTACGAAACACATCATAAAGTGCGTATTAAAGATGAGGCTATTATTGGAGCTGTAGAATTATCAAACAGATACATTACCAATAGATTTCTGCCAGACAAAGCTATTGATTTAATGGATGAGGCTGCTTCAAAATTACGTATGGAAATTAATTCTAAACCTGAAGAATTAGATGTTCTAGATAGAAAAGTCATGCAGTTAGAAATTGAAATTGAAGCTATTAAACGCGAGAAAGACGATATAAAACTAAAGTCTTTACAATCAGATTTAGCTAACCTTAAAGAAGAACGTAACGAACTTAATGCTAAATGGAAAAGTGAAAAAGAAGTTGTAGAAAATATACAGAATACAAAACAAGATATTGAAAACTTCAAGCTTGAAGCTGAACGAGCTGAACGTGAAGGTAACTATGGAAAAGTTGCAGAAATTCGTTATGGAAAAATAAAAAAAGCTCAAGAACAACTAGAATCCTATCAAAAGGAATTGCAAGAACAGCAAGAAACAGCTTTAATAAAAGAAGAGGTTACTTATGATGATATTGCAGAAGTAGTGGCAAAATGGACAGGAATTCCAGTAATTAAAATGCTTCAGTCTGAACGTGAAAAATTACTTAAACTAGAAGATGAACTACACAAACGTGTTGTAGGACAAGAAGAAGCTATTACTGCAGTAAGTGATGCTGTTAGACGTAGTAGAGCCGGTCTACAAAATCCACAAAAACCAATTGGTACTTTCTTATTCTTAGGAACAACTGGAGTTGGAAAAACAGAATTGGCTAAAGCACTTGCAGAATACTTGTTTGACGACGAAAATGCGATGACAAGAATAGACATGAGCGAGTATCAAGAACGTCATGCAGTAAGCAGATTAATTGGTGCTCCTCCAGGATATATTGGTTATGATGAAGGTGGACAACTTACTGAAGCTGTACGAAGAAAACCTTATTCCGTAGTCTTATTAGACGAAATTGAAAAAGCTCACCCAGATACTTTTAATATTTTGTTACAAGTCTTGGATGAAGGTCGCTTAACAGATAACAAAGGTCGTGTAGCAGACTTTAAAAACACCATTATAATTATGACTTCAAATATGGGAAGTCATATTATCCATGAGCGTTTTGAAGCTACAAAAGATATAGATTCTGCAATAGAAGCTGCAAAAGTTGATGTATTAGCATTGTTAAAACAAAATATTAGACCTGAGTTTTTAAATAGAATTGACGATACTATCATGTTTACACCTTTAAGTAAAAAATACATTAAAACAATAGTTGGTTTACAACTAAAAAGTGTTACTAAAATGATTGCTAAACAAGGTATTATATTTGATGCTACAGAAGAAGCTATTCGCTATTTAGCAGAAAGAGGGTATAATCCAGAATATGGAGCACGTCCTGTGAAACGTGTGATTCAGAAAGAAGTATTAAATGCTTTGAGTAAAGAAATATTAGCAGGAAAAATAACAACAGATAGTATAATTCTACTAGATGCTTTTGATGACAAACTGGTTTTTAGAAATCAAGGTGATTTAGTAGTAGAAGAATTGTAACAATATAATATTATAACAGTCTTATAGTTGGTTGGTTAGTTGAAGAGCAACGCGAGTTTCATCCTTGAAATAAGCGTTGCTTTTTTTTGGTTTATAAAAGCTACTAACATTATCATTAAAACTTATTTAAGATTAGCAAATAAGTAGTAATTTTACATTAAATTACAATCTATGAAATCGCTTAATAAATATATAGATCACACATTATTAAAACCTACGGCTACAGAATCTGATATCATCCTACTTTGTGAAGAGGCAAAACAATACAATTTTTTTTCGGTTTGTATAAACAGTTGCTTTGTAAAACTTGCTAAAATTATACTTAAAGATAGTAGCGTAAAAGTATGTACAGTTGTTGGATTTCCATTAGGTGCAATGGAGACAACTTCTAAAGCGTTTGAAGCTAAAACTGCTATAGAAAATGGTGCAGATGAAATTGATATGGTAATCAATATTGGTTTCTTAAAAAGTAGAGATTACGATGCTGTATTAAATGATATTTCTGCAGTTAAAAAAGCTACAGGTAATAAAACTTTAAAGGTTATATTAGAGACTTGTGACTTAACAAAAGATGAGATTATTAAAGCCTGCGAATTATGCGTTGAAGCAAAAGCAGATTTTGTAAAAACCTCAACTGGTTTTTCTCAAGGTGGTGCACAACTTGCTGATGTAAAGATTATGAAAAAAACAGTTAAAGATAAAGCTAAAATAAAAGCATCTGGTGGCATAAGAGACTACGAAACTGCTATGCATTTTGTAGATTTAGGTGTTGATAGGTTAGGTGTATCTGCTGGAGTTGCTATTATGAATGGTGAAAGATCTAATTCAGATTATTAATTTATTAAAATAATTTACAAGAAAAGACATGAGTGTACATATAGAAGCAAAAAAAGGCGAAATTGCCGAAACTATTTTACTCCCTGGAGATCCTTTACGGGCTAAATGGATTGCTGACACATTTTTTGATAATCCTAAATGCTTTAACAAGGTTAGAGGCATGTATGGTTACACAGGAACATATAAAGGCAAACAAATTTCTGTAATGGGAACAGGAATGGGAGTTCCTAGTATTTCGATTTATGCACATGAGTTAATAACCGAATATGATGTAAAAAACCTCATTCGTGTTGGAAGTGCTGGTTCTTATCAAGAAGATGTAAAAATTAGAGATATTGTATTAGCTATGGCTGCGTCTTCAAATTCTGGATTAAACGAAATACGCTTTGGAGGTGCAGACTACGCTCCTACTGCAAGTTTCGAATTGTTTATTAAAGCTGTAGATGCTGCAAAAGCAAAAGGTGTTGAAGTAAAAGCTGGAAACATTTTTACTAGTGATGAGTTTTATGCAGACGATTTCGATTCGTTTAAAAAATGGTCGAAATTTGGTGTACTTTGTGTAGAAATGGAAAGTGCTGGATTGTACACTATTGCTGCAAAATACAATGTAAACGCATTGAGTATTCTTACCATTTCAGATTCATTGGTAACTGGAGAACGCACAACAAGTAAAGAACGCGAAACAACCTTTAAAGGAATGATTGAAATTGCATTAGAATTAGCTTAATTAATTATGAACAAAATACTTACTTTTATCCTTGTTGCTCTACTTACATTACCATCGTTTAGTCAAGAAGAAGCAACACAAGAAGAAAAAGAACAGACAACAACATATTACTTTATTCGTCATGCTGAAAAAAACAGAAGCAATAAAGATGATAAAGATCCGCCACTAGTTATAAATGGACAACTTAGGGCAGCTAAATGGAGTTTGGTTTTTGAGCATGTTCAATTTGATGCTATTTATTCCACAGATTACAATAGAACTCGAGAAACTGCACAAGCCACTTCAGAGATGCAAAATGTATATATAACCATTTATAATCCAAGAGATATAGATGTTAAATCGTTTATACTAGACACCAAAGGAAAAACGGTTTTGGTTGTTGGACATAGCAACACTACACCAATGTTTGTAAACGCTGTTATTGGTGAGGATAAATACAAACAAATTAATGATACAAACAACGGTAATCTTTATATCGTTACAATATCTAAATCTGGTGACATAAGTGATATCCTTATCGTAATTAATTAAAACATCTTTTCAAGTAATTAATTTGTAGTTTTGCCAACACATGCAAAACAAGGTTAACATATTAAATAAAAAAGCACGTTTCGAATACGAAATTCTAGACAAGTACACTGCTGGAATAGTTTTAACAGGAACAGAAATCAAGTCTATTAGACAAAGTAAAGCTTCTATAGCAGAGAGTTTTTGTGAGTTTAACGAACAAGGCGAACTGTTTATTATTAATATGACCATAGAAGAGTATGCATGGGGAACACATTATAACCACAAACCAAAAGCTTCAAGAAAACTACTACTAAACAAACGTGAGTTAAAAAAGTTAGAAAAAGAAATAAAAAATGTTGGTTTAACCATAATTCCGCTTAAGTTGTTTATCAACGAAAAAGGATTTGCGAAACTAGAAATTGCATTAGCAAAAGGTAAAAAGCTTTACGATAAGCGAGATACCATAAAAGACAGAGACAACAAACGTCAACTGGATAGAATCAAAAAGAATTTTAAATAACAGGTTCATTCATGTTAAACATTGTTGCTGCAAAAAAACCTCATCAACTTCAAACCATAGAAGATTTAGCTAACATCATTTGGAATGAACACTATACTCCTATTATTGGAAAAGCTCAAGTAAATTACATGCTTGAGAAATTTCAAAGTGTTGATGCTATGAAACAACAACTTGAAGATGGTTACAAGTATTACATCATTAAGTATAATGAAGAATCTATTGGCTACATAGCTTTTAAAATTGAATCAGGTAATTTATTCTTAAGTAAAATCTACATTTTAAAAACACAAAGAGGAAAAGGTTTTGGTAAGGAAACCATGAACTTTATATCTAATCAGGCAAGCACACATACCTGTAAAACTATTTCTCTAACTGTTAATAAATACAACACCAATTCTATTAAAGCCTACGAAAAAATTGGGTTTAATAAAGTTGAAGAACTAGTTATTGATATTGGTAATGGATTTGTAATGGACGACTATAAGATGGTGAAAGAGTTAAATTAATTCTTATCCTCAAGCATTGGCACAAATCTAAACTCACCTAATTCGTGTTTTTCAAACTCCTTAAGTCCTTTTCTAATGTATAAGGTCATGATTTGTACATCGTCACCAACTGGAATAACCAAACGACCTCCAATTCTTAATTGACTCAACAAAGCTTTTGGAACAAAAGGTGCTCCAGCTGTTACAATAATACTATCAAAAGGTGCTTCAGATGATAATCCTTTATAACCATCTCCAAAAATCATTTTTTTGGGTTTGTATCCTAACATTGGTAAAAACTTGCTTGTTTTTTTATAAAGTTCAAGTTGACGTTCTATAGTGTAAACCTTTGCTCCAAGCAAAAATAAAACAGCAGCTTGGTAACCACTTCCAGTTCCAATTTCTAAAATCCTATCACCTTTTTTAACTTCTAATAATTCAGTTTGAAATGCAACTGTGTAAGGCTGCGAAATGGTTTGGTCTGCAGCAATTGGGAAAGGTTTATCTTGATAAGCATGATCCAAAAAACTGGAATCCATAAATAAATGTCTTGGTATTTTTCCAATTGCGTCTAAAACGTTTTGATCTGTTATACCTTTAGATTTAATAACTTCAACAAGTTTTTGTCGTAATCCTTTATGCTTAAACGTGTCTTTCAATGTTTGAATTTTGATTTCAAAAATAACCAAAGTAATTAAACTTTTCATCTATTTATTATGAAATAAAAAATGAAATTGAAAATCCATTTTATTAACTTATAGACTTAAAAAAACGCTTAAAAACCGTATTTTTGATAAAAATTTTTATAACATGCTTAAAGCTGGAGTATTAGGTGCTGGACACCTTGGAAAAATTCACCTTAGACTATTAAATCAATCTGATAAATATAACCTTGTTGGATTTTACGATGCAGATCCTAAAAATGCAAAAAAAGTAGAAGAAGAATTTGGTTACACATATTTTAACACTATTGAAGCTTTAATAGATGCTGTAGATGTTGTAGATATTGTTACACCAACTTTATCGCATTACGATTGTGCCATACAAGCAATAAACAAAGGAAAACACATCTTTATAGAAAAACCAATTACTAAAACGGTTGAAGAAGCAGAACGTATCAGAGAACTATTAGCAGAAAAAAATCTAAAAGGTCAAGTTGGTCATGTAGAACGTTTTAATCCAGCTTTTTTAGCTATAAAAGATAAACTGGATAAACCTATGTTTATTGAAACGCACAGACTTGCAGAATTCAATCCAAGAGGAACAGATGTTCCTGTGGTCTTAGATTTAATGATTCATGATATCGATATTATATTAAGTGTTGTAAATTCAAAAGTTGTAAACGTTCAAGCAAGTGGTGTTTCTGTAATCAGTAATTCTCCAGATATTGCTAATGCAAGACTTGAATTTGAAAATGGGTGTGTAGCAAATTTAACAGCTAGTAGAATCTCACTTAAAAACATGAGAAAAACGCGATTCTTTCAAAAAGATGCTTATATAAGTGTAGATTTTCTTGAAAAAATCTGCGAAGTTGTAAAGATGAAGAATGCTCCAAAAAATCCTGGAGATTTCGATATGATATTACAAAACGCAGAAGGTATTAAAAAGCAAATCTATTTCGACAATCCTGAGGTATCAAGCAATAATGCAATTCTAGACGAATTAGAAACTTTTGCAGATGCCATAAACAACAATACAAAGCCAATTGTTACACTTCAAGATGGAACTGAAGCTTTACGTGTGGCAACCCAAATAATAAATTGTTTTAAATAAAAACCAATTAATTTTATGAAACACCTATTATTAATATTTATTTATACAGAGTAATGATAATTTGGGTGTTCCATGTGACCTTTAAAAAAATAAATATTAACACATGAAAAACGTAGCAGTTATAGGAGCTGGAACTATGGGAAATGGCATTGCACATACTTTTGCACAATGCAATTACAATGTTCAGCTAATTGATATTAGTGAAGATGCCTTGAAAAAGGGAATAGAAACCATTTCTAGAAACTTAGATAGAATGGTTGCTAAAGAAAAAATAACTAGTGACCAAAAGGAACAAACTTTAGGTAACATTACCACGTTTACAAATCTAGTTGAAGGTGTAAAAAATTCTAGCTTAATTGTTGAGGCAGCAACTGAAAACATAGATTTAAAGCTCAAAATATTTAAGCAATTAGATGATGTTTGTACTAAGGATACCATTTTAGCTACAAACACATCTTCAATCTCAATCACACAGATTGCAGCAGTAACTTCTCATCCAGAAAATGTAATTGGTATGCACTTCATGAATCCTGTTCCAATTATGAAATTGGTAGAGATTATAAGAGGTTACAACACATCTGATGAAGTGACACAACTCATAATGGATATCAGCAAAAATCTAGGTAAAGTTCCTGTAGAAGTTAACGATTATCCAGGATTTGTTGCTAATAGAATATTGATGCCAATGATTAACGAATCTATAGAAACCCTTTACAATGGTGTTGCTGGAGTACAGGAAATAGATACAGTTATGAAACTTGGAATGGCTCATCCAATGGGACCAATACAACTTGCAGATTTTATTGGACTTGATGTTTGTTTGTCAATTCTTGAAGTAATGTATGCTGGATTTAAAAATCCAAAATATGCACCTTGTCCTCTTCTCGTTAATATGGTTAGAGCTGGAAAGTTAGGTGTAAAATCTGGTGAAGGTTTCTATGATTATTCAGAAAGCAGAAAAGCAGAAAAAGTGTCTAAACAATTCTTATCCTAATCTGTGGCAAAACTAGTTCCTTTTAAAGCTGTAAGACCAACCAGAGCAATTGTTGGATTGGTTGCATCACGTTCGTATCAAAGTTATACTATTAACGAGCGTGAATCTCGGATGGACTATAATCCTTTTTCGTTTTTACATATTGTTAATCCTGGTTATAAATACGATCAAGTTATTACTGGTGAAGAACGTTATAAACTGGTTAGAAACAGATATTTAGAATTTAAAGAAGACAATGTTTTTGTTACAGATGAAAAACCGTCTTTTTATGTTTATAAAATTGTAAACAGACATAATCATGTATTTAATGGTATTATTGGAGCTACATCTGCAGAAGATTATGAAAAAGATATCATAAAAAAACATGAAGACACTATTCAATCTCGTGAAGAAACATTTAAAAGTTATCTAAATACTGTTGGTTTTAATGCAGAACCTGTTCTACTAACCTATCCAGATAATACCACTATCGATAAAATAATTAAAGAAACTCAAAAAAACCATGCTGAATTTGAGTTTACAATGACATATAGAGATACACATTTCTTATGGAAAGTTGATGATGCAGATGCTATAAAGAAAATTCAAGATGAGTTTCAAAAAATGAATACAATTTATATTGCTGATGGTCATCATCGTTCTGCATCTTCTGCGCTTCTTGCAAAAGAAATGAAATCTAATAACCCAAACCATACAGGAGATGAACCTTATAATTTTTTTATGAGTTACCTCATTCCAGAATCTGAGTTAAAGATTTTTGAGTTTAATCGTTTGGTAAAAGATTTAAATGGTTTAAGTAAGGAACAATTCTTAACTAAGTTAGATGCTGTTTTCAGAATTGAAAACAAAAGTCAACAAGTATATCAACCAACTAAGAAACATCATTTTTGCATGTATTTAGATGGTGAATATTATGCCTTACGTATGCGAAAAGAAAAATTTAAAGCTTCAACGTCTTTGGAAGCTTTAGACACTCAAATTCTCTACGATATAGTATTAAAACCAATATTAGGTATTAAAAATCTAAGAAATGATTCCAGAATAGAATATTCGCATACAAAAAGTGGATTAGTAACTATAAAAGACCTTGTAGATAGCAAAATATTTGCGGTTGGTTTTGGTTTGGTTCCAATAAATATTGAAGAAATGAAAGCAGTTGCAGACGAAGGTTTAACCATGCCACCAAAAAGCACATATATATTACCTAAGCTTAGAAGTGGTGTTACTATTTATGAGTTTTAAAATGAGTATAAAAACTAACTTACAAAACATAAAGTCATATCTACCAGAACATGTAACTCTTGTTGCTGTTTCTAAAACCAAACCAATTAGAGATTTAATGGAAGCATACAATGCTGGACAACGCATTTTTGGAGAAAACAAAATTCAAGAAATGGTTGAAAAACAAGGTCAAATGCCTGAAGATGTAGAATGGCATATGATTGGTCATGTACAACGTAATAAAGTAAAATACATGGCGAGTTTTGTGAGTTTAATTCATGGTGTTGATAATTTTAAGCTCCTTAAAGAAATAAACAAACAAGCTATAAAACACAATAGAGTTATTAATTGTTTGTTTCAAATAAAAATTGCTTCAGAAGACAGTAAATTTGGCATGTATTTTCATGAAGCAGAAGACATATTAAAGTCTGAAGCATTTTCAGAATTAAAAAACATAAAAATAAAAGGGGTTATGGGAATGGCAACCTTTACAGATGATAAAGAACAAATTAAAATAGAATTTCAAAACCTAAAGCAAACTTTCGATAAGTTACAAGAATTAGATACTGACAATTGTAAACTAGAAACTATTTCCATGGGAATGAGTGGAGATTACGAATTAGCTATTAATTGTGGCAGCACAATGATTCGTGTTGGTAGCAATATTTTTGGAGCTAGAAACTATTAGTTAATATGTAATAGTGAATGTCTAAAAGTTAAAAACAATAGATTAGTTTAAAATGAAAGAATCCATTTTAAAAAATAAAAGTTATGATTTTGCTCTATCCATAGTTGCTTTATATAAAGCACTTTCTAAAGAGAAAAAAGAATTCGTTCTATCTAAACAATTATTAAAAAGTGGTACTTCAATTGGTGCAAATATAAGAGAAGCAGAATTTGCTCAATCAACCAAAGACTTCATTAGTAAAATGAGTATTGCTTTAAAGGAAGCAAACGAAACTGAATATTGGTTAAGCTTATTAAAAGATTCAAAATACATTGACTCTAATCAATTCAAAAATCTCAATAAATTAAATATTGAATTAATTAAAATGTTAGTTTCCACTATAAACACTTTAAAATCAAAACTATAAACTATTAATTATTCACTTTTAATTAGAATTTGTACGCAATACTAGACATAGAGACCACTGGAGGAAAATACAACGAAGAAGGTATAACAGAAATTGCTGTTTACAAATACGATGGCCATAAAATAGTAGACCAATTTATTAGCCTCATAAATCCAGAACGAGACATTCAACCGTTTGTAGTTAACCTTACTGGAATCAACTCCAACATGTTACGTAATGCTCCAAAATTTTATGAACTTGCAAAGCGCGTTGTAGAAATAACTCAAAATTGTATTCTAGTTGCTCATAATGCAAAATTTGATTACCGAGTTTTAAGGACAGAATTTAAGCGTCTAGGTTTTGATTTTGAACGTGAAACATTGTGTACAGTAGAACTTTCAAAACGATTAATTCCAGGACACACATCTTATAGTTTAGGTAAATTAACCAGAAAACTTGGTATTCCTATAAGTAATAGACATCGTGCAGCAGGAGATGCTCAAGCAACTGTTAAACTATTTAAAATTCTATTAGATAAAGACCTTGATAAAACAATTATTAAAGAGTCCATAAGAAAAGAACCAAGACGACAAGTAGAACCAAAATTATTGGATATAATTGAAGAAATGCCTTCAATTACAGGAGTATACTACATACACAAAGAAAATGGAGATATTATTTATATTGGTAAAAGTAAAAATATAAAAAAACGTATCAATCAACATTTTTCAAGTGATAATAGAAAATCCAAAAAGATACAATCATTAGTATCTGCTGTAACCTATGAGGAAACAGGAAGCGAACTCGTTGCACTTCTTAAAGAAAGTGAAGAAATAAAACGTGCTAAACCCATTTTTAATCGTGCCCTAAGAAGAAATATTTTTACCCATGGTTTATTTAGTTTTAAAGACAATAATGGCTATATAAACTTTAAAGTTGCTCAAGTTAATGGTAAAGAAAGACCAATAACGACGTTTACAAACTTACAGAGTGCAAAAAGTTTTATTTCCAGAATAACAGAGGAGCATAATTTATGTCAGAAACTTACAGGAGAATACAAAACCAAAAGCAGCTGTTTTAATTATACTATTAAAAAATGTAATGGTGCTTGTGTAGAAGAAGAATTACCAGATGACTATAATAAAAGAAAAGAATACATCATTAAAAATCACTCTTTCGATAATAAGAGCATTGTTATTGTAGATCGAGGAAGAGCCGTAGACGAACGTAGCGCAATTCTTATAGAAAATGGTATTTTTAAAGGATTTGGGTATTTCAATTTAAACTATCAAATAAACAACATTGATGTATTGGAATCGCTTATTACTCCAATGCAACATAATAGAGATTCACAACATATTATACAAAGTTATTTAAGAAAAAACAAAAGGATTAAGATTATTCGCTTATAACTTTTTTAATAAATAAAAGTAATAACTAAACTTTTACTATTTTTGATTTATGCCATTAGAAAAGCCAAAAAGGAATTGGAAAGCTAAACTTCATGAAATTATTTATGAAGCTGATACTCCTACTGGAAAATTATTTGATGTACTATTATTAATTACCATTATTGCAAGTATTATACTTGTTATGCTCGAAAGTGTAGGTAGTATTGATTCAAAATATCATACATTTTTATATGTTTCAGAATGGGTAATCACCATATTATTCAGCCTAGAATATATTACAAGAATCATTACAGTAAAAAAACCATCAAAATATATTTTTAGTTTTTATGGTATTATTGATTTTTTGTCAACAATTCCAATGTACCTATCCTTTATCCTTGTTGGTTCTCAATCTTTAGTAGCACTGAGAGCACTGCGTTTATTAAGAGTTTTTAGAATTCTGAAATTGACGAGATACATTGGCGAATCAACCAATTTAGTAAGAGCTTTAAAATTAAGTAGAGCCAGAATAGCTGTGTTTATATCTTTTGTTATTATACTTTGTGTAATTTTAGGCACAATTATGTATTTAGTTGAAAGTGAACAAGGTAGTGGGTTTACAAGTATTCCAAGAAGTGTCTATTGGGCTATTGTAACCTTAACCACAGTTGGTTATGGAGATATTGCTCCTCACACACCATTAGGACAACTAATAGCATCAGCGATAATGATATTAGGTTATGGTATAATAATAATTCCTACAGGTATAATTACATCTGAAATGACTCGTATAAATAGACACGACATACAAACAAATACTGAATCCTGTCCTAATTGCTCAGTTTATAATCATAGAGACGATGCAGAATTTTGCCATCGTTGTGGACACAAATTGAATGATGTATAATTATCTCATATCAATAGTTGGACCAACGGCAATTGGTAAAACTACTTTAAGTATTAAACTTGCTCAACATTTTAATACAGAAATTATATCTGCAGATTCCAGACAATTTTATAAAGAAATGCAAATTGGTACTGCTGCTCCTACTCCACAAGAATTAGCTGCTGCTAAACATCATTTTATACATCATAAATCTGTAACAGAAAACTTTAGCGTTGGTGTTTTCGAAAAAGATGCTATTTCTAAACTCAATCAGTTATTCAAAAAACATGATATCGTAATTATGGTTGGTGGTTCTGGACTCTATGTTGATGCAGTTACCAAGGGTTTAGACTTTTTTCCAGATGTAGATCCAGAAATAAGATATAATCTTAATAAAAACCTAAAGGAAGTAGGCTTAAAAGCTTTACAACAACAATTAAAAGATTTAGACAATTCAACTTACAATACAATTGAAATTGAAAATCCTCACCGCGTAATTAGAGCTTTAGAAATATGCATTGGTACACAAAAGCCTTACTCTTCATTTCTACATAAAAATAAAACCAAAAGAAATTTTAAAATCATTACTATAGGCTTAACTGCTAAACGAGAACTAATTTACAACAGAATAAACAAACGTGTAGATATCATGATAGAAAAAGGGCTTTTAGATGAAGTGAAATCATTAAAAAAATATCAAGATTTAAACGCTCTAAATACTGTTGGTTATAAAGAGATTTTCAACTTCTTAAACAACAACTGTTCTTTTGAAACTGCTATCAATGAAATCAAAAAAAATACAAGACGTTTTGCGAAAAGACAACTTACTTGGTTTAAGAAAAATACACACACTTTTTGGTTTGACTTTAAAACTGATACCAATAT
>JABDPN010000330.1 GCA_013042715.1 Flavobacteriaceae bacterium
ATATTAAGTTCTCCATTGCTTGCAAATGAAACAGCATTTCAATTCCAGAAGGTTAAAAATGTTTAATCAAGAAGATCAAGTTCCAATAAAAATTGAAAATAAAGTTTGGGATCGATTTTCTAAAAAAGTTTGGTATAAAGTTCAGTATCAAGCTTGGGAGCAAGTTCAGTGGCAAGTTCAATACCAAGTTGAAAATAAAGTTTGGTTTCAAGTTTCAAGTCAAGTTCGTGGTAAAGTTCACGAGGCTCTGAATGTTTAATCAAGAAGATCAAATTTGGCCTATATTTTATTCAATAGAATCAGAGTTTGAAGTAAAGGTTCGTGACTTCATAAGTTATGATACTGATATTTTTATTACAGAAAAAGCAGATGATGCAGTTTTTAATAAAATAGAAAGACCATTCAGTGCTATTTCTATAACTAGAATTAAGAGTAAATTAAATGACTTATCAATATGATTTAAAAATTGAAGCTATAAAACATGCTGCTAGATTAGCTAGAGGTGTTAATTTAAGTAAGTTACACAAGATTTGTGAATCTCAAAAGTCAATTAGTACTTCTAAGCTTCAATATCTTTTAGAGGAAATTGAACAATATAATAATGAAACTGCTATTTTAATAAAGAATTTAACTCAGCAATTTTAACTAATTACAAACTACATTAATAAGAAATGGAGGCAAATTAAAATGACGACTGAAAAACACATTGAACTTAGACATGTTGCTAAATTAGATGAAAATAAAAATCCTTACTTACATTTACAAGTTGTAGAATTACACTATGATGGTACAGAAACTGTTCATGAAGATGGAGACTATTATAATGAAATCATTGATCACCTTAAAAGCTTAAGCTTAAAAGATGTTGTAGATGATAGATGTTTTTAATCATTTTTTAAGTCTAAAAGCTTAAATAATTTAAAAGAAGAATAAAATGTTAGTTACAGATTACGCAATTAATGATACTATCACTTTTGGACAAACTACAGTAGGTGTAACTACTGTTACTCTTTCTACTTTAGATTGGTCTGGTATTTCTGGCCTAAGAAAGGGATTCAGGTTTTTATTAGATAATGAAAATGGTGAAGCTATAATATTAGATGATCCGCAATTTGAATCTAATACACTTAATGTAAATATAATAAAACCTCTTACTAGTACTTTTTACTCTTCTGGTAATTGGGTATTAAGAGTCCCAAGAACTAAAGAAGTAAAAGATTACCTTCCAAGAAATGCTAAAACTACTTTAATCCTTCCTGAATATTTAGACAGTTTACAAGATATTTCTATTGATGAATTACACGATGCTATTACGAGATTAAGAAATATTCGTCGATGGAATGTAATGGATCCTGAATTTTTAGATGTATTTATTCAGTCGTTAGGTTTAGTATTTAAAACTGAAAGTTTTGATATTGAAACTCGCAGACGTTTTGTAAAAGAATTACCTAGTTTTTTAGAATTATCTGGAACTAAATTTTATATTAACTATATTAGCTTTGTAATAGGCGCGTTATTTACTATAGATGAACTTTGGTCAAATAACTATATTGACTTTATACTAAGAGAAGATATAGTTGGCAGTGAAGACGGGTGGTATCCTACTAATCACGTTGAGCTAAGTTTTGATGCTACAATTTTTGGAGTTTTAGATGTTCCTCTTATTGTAGATTTATTTTACATATTTTCTTCAGTTCCTTTAGTTCTCCAAAGAATAAATCAATTATTGAACTTACCTACTATTGAAGTTCAATCTCCTAGTTTAATTACTTCAACTAATTATGAAACTTTTATAGATATCACTCCATGAATTTAATAAACAAATATAAAACTAAAAAACACTTTTCTAAGTATTCTAATATTAAGTTTCTTTTAACTTATGAAGAGTACTTAGAAAAAGCTATAGAGGCTGGGATTACTTCCCCTAATGAGATAGGGATTAAAGGATATCAATTCCAGTTGGCTAGATACAAAGATCAAGGTGATTATACAGTTGATAATTGTAGATTTATCACTAAAACTGAAAACATTAGAGAAAGAAATGAACACTATAATCATTCTCCAACAGTTTCTAAGGCTAATAAAACAAAAGTGAAAAATAAATCTCATCATTTTTTAGGAGGAAGAATTGCAAAAGAAGCTAATAAAAAGAGAGTAGAAAATGGAACCCACCACTGGCTTAAAAGACCTCCATGGGAGAGTTGCAATTCTTATGATGAAACTATTAAAGCTTGGATTATAGCTAATGAAATATACGAAGTTTGGAACATTACCAAAGAAAAAGATACTAAATTAAGAAAAAGATTTAATTTAGAATGTAAAAGAGGCCCCCTTAGAACCATGATACAAAAATTTAATAATGGTTGGGTTCCCTTAGAAGATAAAATCTGGATAAAGTTTAAAGAGGAAACTAAACTATGAGTGATAACGCATGGCTCACTTCAGCGGGTGAAACTAAAATAGTAAATGCGCTAGCTGCTACTACTCCATTTAATATTACTAAATGGAAAGTTGCTGATACAGCTAATGTTCCATTAAATCAAGCTCTCACTGATGTCGTTGGAACTGTGTTAGAAAATGGAACTGTTGCTGAAATGGAATTTGATATTATTTCTCAAGATAATATTCTCATTCGTGTAGTATTAGATGAATCTAAAGGTCCATATGATGTTGGTAATGTAGGTTTATTTTCAGATGATGAT
>JABDPN010000332.1 GCA_013042715.1 Flavobacteriaceae bacterium
ATATTGTGGTATCTTTTTACAAAATACCTCGCAAACTAAGTTTGTTTTAGAACGTATTAATGAAATACCTTATGTAACAGTTGCGCATATTACAACTGGAAAATTTAATATATTTTGTAAGATTAGAGCAAAAGATACAACACATGCAAAAGATATTATCTTTAATATCGATGATATAGATGGTGTATATAGAACAGAAACCATGATTTCTCTTGAAGAAAGTATTAATGACAAAAAGCGATTAATGCATTCTATTTTTAATGAAATCTAGTAAAAAACTAATATAAATATTAAAGCCTTTCTTTTTTAGAAAGGCTTTTTTTATTCATCAAAATCTGTTTCGTCAATATCGACATCATCTACTTCTTTAATTTCTAGATCGTCTTCAAAATTTGCCATGGAGTAGTGAAGTTGTGAATGGATTTTAACCAAGTAGATAGAATCTTCAGTTTTTACTTCCAAAGCTTCAATAATTTCATTTCTGTGATTTTCAAACGTAATAATATCATCATCTCCATAACCATCAGGATATTTATCGGTTAATAGCCTTAAAATATCTGGAGTGAGCTTTTTGAAATCTATAATTAATCGTTTCATTACCAATTTATGAGTTAAAATGAAAATTTTTAAATAATAGAATTACATTTTAAAGCCAATTTACAAATTATTTCAATTCAAAAATTGAGTTTTTTTGAAAAAATTAAGTACTATAAAATTCAAAAGATTCTAAAATTAGTTCGTTAGTTACAATACAATCAATTTTAGTTTTGGCAATATCTTCCAATAATACAAAATTAATATTACCATGAGAGTTTTTCTTATCGAATTTTAATAATTCAATAATATTCTTATAATCATGTTTTTTAAATGTAATTTTTCCATAATTATGTATCAGAATTTTCTTTATGAAATCTAACTTTTCTTCAGGGAAATTAAAAAGCTTTTTGGATAGGTAAGTGGCTAGAATCATTCCAATAGCAATAGCTTCACCATGTAAAAGTGTAGGTTTATCTCTATCTAACAAAAAGTAAGATTCTATAGCATGACCAAGTGTATGACCATAATTAAGTGTTTTTCTAAGTCCGTTTTCGTTTGGATCTTGCAAAACAATATTATTTTTTATAACAACAGACTCATAAATTAAAGTATCAAAATTTTTATAGTCCTCAGCTTTTACATTAGCCATTTTCTTCCAATAGGCTTCATCTTGAATCAGTCCATGCTTTAGCATTTCTGCCATTCCAGAATTTATTTCTTTGGTTGGAAGTGTATTAAGAAATTGTGTATCAATTAATACCATCTCACTAAAATTAATAACACCTATTTGGTTTTTTAGCGTTCCTAAATCCACTCCAGTTTTTCCTCCAACAGATGCATCTACCATAGACAGTAGCGATGTTGGAACATTTATGTACTTTATGCCTCGCTTAAATGTAGAAGCAACAAAACCACCTAAATCTGTCACGACACCACCTCCAACATTTATAATTAGTGATTTTCTGTCTGCATCAAGTTCAGATAAAGCATTCCATACTCCAGCACAAGTTTCAATATTCTTGTGAATTTCACCAGCTTTAATTTCAATAATCTCAATAACATTTTCTGTTTCTAGTTGTGACAAAAAATATGGTAAACAATGCTCATGAGTATTAGTATCAACTAGAATAAATATTTTAGAAAAATCTGTTTTTCTAAGAAAATTATTAAGTTCTATATAACAATTTTCATTAAAAAATATAATGTAATTAGATGTTGTAATAGATTCCATAAATCAATCAAAATTTCGGTAGTGAAAATAAGTAGAATTTTATTAAAAAAGTATCTTCCTATTATTTAATTTTGTAATACTAACTACCTTATTATGATAGACAGACAACTTTTTGAAAACACTAAAATCGCTTTTCAGTTAAAAAGTGATACAGAGCTTGAACGCGCTTATTTTTTGTTTAAAATGATATCTCACCAACCTTTAGTTAGGATTGGAACTGCAGTTACAAATTTTGCTCTTAAAGCACATTTGCCTGTAGAGGGTCTTATAAGGTCAACTGTTTTCGATCATTTCTGTGGAGGAGTTAACGAAGAAGATTGTTTACCTGTAATTGATAAAATGTTTGAAAAAGGTGTAAGTAGTGTTTTAGACTACTCTGTAGAAGGAAAGGAAGCAGAAGATCAGTTTGATAATGCAAAAGAAAAAGTGCTTAAAATAATTCGTTTTGCAGACGAAAAGAATGCTATGCCAATTGCAGTATTTAAACCAACAGGTTTTGGACGATTCAATATCTATCAAAAAATTAGTGAAGGAGCAAAGCTTACAGAAGCAGAACAGCAAGAATGGGAACGTATTAAAGATCGTTATCACGAAGTCTGTGAGTTGGGTAAAGCATGTAATGTTGAAATAATGGTTGATACTGAAGAATCCTGGATTAATAAAGCTATAGACGATTTGACAGAAGAGTTAATGTCCATTTACAACAAAGAAAAACCAATAGTTTATAGTACATTACAGCTTTATCGTTGGGATAGATTAGATTATCTTAAAAGCCTACACAAACGTTCTAAAGAAACTGGTTTCAAATTAGGATTTAAGATTGTACGAGGTGCTTATATGGAAAAAGAACGCGAACGTGCAGCAGAAAATGGTTATCCTTCTCCAATTTGTAATAACAAAGATGAAACTGACAATAACTTTAATGCTACGATGCGCTATATACTTGAAAACATAGACGATATTGCTTTATTTGTTGGTACTCACAACGAGGAAAGTACATATATAGCTATGGACATGATGGAAGAACTTAAAATTGATAAATCTGATAACAGGGTTTGGTTTGGACAACTTTACGGTATGAGTGACCACATTTCGTTTAATTTAGCAGCCTTAGGATATAATATCGCTAAATATGTGCCTTTTGGTCCAGTAAAAGATGTAATGCCATATTTAACTAGACGAGCAGAAGAAAATACTTCTGTGGAAGGTCAAACCAATAGAGAATTAGGTTTACTTAAAACCGAAAGAAAACGTAGAAAATTAGATTAATCATTATCTATAGTTTTTACAGAAAGCAACGTTGCTTTAGTTTCGCAGTTTTCAACTTCTATAGCAATGGTTTCTGTTTTAAATTCACCTTCAATAACATAAATTTTACAAGAATCAAGCTTAGGATTGCTTTTTGAAAAATTAACATTACCATGTCTTAAAATATTTGCTAAACTAACTGAATCTATGGCTAGTTTATTTATAGATTCTTGGGCTAGTTTTGAAATATGCTGTTTTTTAATATTTATGTTTTTAAGTACTCTAGCTTCTGGACCATAATCGCATGAAGCACGTTTACCACTCAAAAAGAATGCTAAAAATATAATACCTATGGATAATCCTCCAAGGTAGTATCCTAATCGCTGTAAAAATGTCATAGAGTCTTAAAAAATAAGCAAGTTAACATCACTGTAGTCTAAATCAAACCAATTTGCAACAGATTTGTTGGTTAAAATTCCGTGGTAAAAATACAATCCATTTTTTAAACCACGATCAAAACGAAGCGCATTTTCAATTCCGCCATCTTCAGCAATTTTTAAAAGGTAAGGTGTAAAAATATTACTTATTGATACTGAAGATGTTCTAGGATATTTTGCTGGAATATTAGGTACACAATAATGAATTACATTATGTTTTTGAAAAACAGGTTTAATATGTGTTGTGATTTCACTTGTTTCAAAACAACCTCCCATATCTATACTGACATCTATTATAACTGCTCCCGGTTTCATTTGTTCTACCATTTCTTCGCTTACTAAAATTGGAGATCTGTTTTTACCACGAACAGCGCCAATGGCAACATCACATCGTTTTAATGCTTTTAACAAGTTTTTAGGTTGCATGGTTGAAGTATAAACCGTTTGACCTAAATTGGATTGAATGTTACGTAATTTAGTTACAGAATTATCAAAAACTCTAATATTTGCACCTAATCCTATTGCAGAGCGAGCTGCAAATTCGCCAACAGTTCCAGCACCAATTATTACAACTTCTGTAGGAGGTACACCACTAATGTTTCCAAACATTAATCCATTTCCATGATTTGGATTAGCTAGTAACTCAGAAGCAATTAAAATAGATGCAGTTCCTGCGATTTCACTTAATTGCCTTACAGCTAAAAAAGAGCCATCTTCATCTCTTATAAATTCAAATCCAATTGCAGTTATTCTCTTTTTTGCTAAAGCTTCAAAATAAAATTTGTTTTGCGTTTTAATTTGCAATGCTGAGATTAATATTGCTTGGGGATTAATAAGTTTAATTTCTTCAAGGGAAGGAGGCTCTACTTTAAGTATAATAGGACAAGAAAACACTTTAGCAGTGTCTTTGGCAATTTCTGCTCCTGCTTCGCTATATTCTGAATCGCTAAAATTTGCACCATCGCCAGCACCAGATTCAAGAAGTACTCTATGTCCATTACTAATTAGTGCTGAAACAGCATCTGGTGTAAGACAAACACGTCGCTCTTGAAAAGATGTTTCTTTTGGAATACCAATATATAAATTACCTTTTCGTTTTTTAACTTCGAGCATTTCCTCTTGAGGTAATAACTGCTCTTTAGTAAAAGGTGATAGCTGTTTACTCATAATTGAGTTTTATGATTAGTTACAGCAAATTACAAATAAATTTTATAAATAAATAATAAAGATTTTTCTAGAAATAATCATTTAACCTTTCTAAAAATGATTTAGGTTTTATTTTGAATTCTTCTTCTAATTCTTCAAGAGACTTATCTTGTTCGGTTAATTTATTAAACATTCTTGCTCTAATTAAATAAATAGAAGGAACTACTATAGCCATTATTGGAATTAAATACAATAAACCTATTTCATCAAAATAATCAGTTTCATCATTTAATGCTCCAAATAACTGCCAAACATAC
>JABDPN010000333.1 GCA_013042715.1 Flavobacteriaceae bacterium
CTATTGTAGCGTGCCATAGTGTAGCATTTATAAATGAATAATATGAAATCATATATATATCTTATTTCCTTTTTCTTTTATTTTTTATCATATAGCCAAGAAATTGCGATATTAAAATATCAAGGTGGAGGCGATTGGTATAGTAACCCAACAGCTGTTCCAAATCTTATTGAGTTTTGTAATGAAAACATTAACACAGCTTTAAAAACTAAACCAGAAACTGTAGAAGTTAGAAGTACAGATATTTTTCAGTATCCATTTTTATACATGACAGGACATGGAAATGTGTTTTTTAGTGATGAGGATGCTACGAATCTCAGGAATTACTTACTGTCTGGAGGTTTTTTAATTATTGATGATAACTATGGAATGAAACCTTATGTCACCAAAGAGCTTAAAAAAGTATTTCCAAATAAAGAATTAATTGAACTCCCTAAAACACATCCTATTTTTAATCAGACCTTTTCTTTTCCAGAAGGATTACCAAAAATTCATGAACACGATGGCTTACGTCCACAAGCCTTTGGACTGTTTGAAGAGAACAGATTAATATTGCTCTTTACTTTTGAAAGTGATTTAGGTGACGGATGGGAAGACCAAGAAGTCCATAACGATTCTGAGAATGTTAGACAAAAAGCATTAAAAATGGGAGCAAATATTGTTCAATACGTTTTTAAAAACTAATGCAACTTACACATCACACTTCTAAATTTCAATCCAAAACATTTCCAATATCAGTAGTATGTGATAGTGTTACTAATGCACCTAATCTTGGAAGTTTATTTAGAGTTTGTGATGCCTTTGGTGTGGAAAAACTAATTCTTTGTGGTGATAATTTACCTCTAGGAAGACGAATGACCAAAACATCTCGTGCTACTGAAAAATCTGTTAATTTTCAAGTTTCAGAACGAGCAATTGATGTTGTGAAAACTTTAAAATCTCAAGGCTATCAGATTCTATCATTAGAAATTACAGATAATAGTATTCCTGTTAATAAATCTAATTTTAATACTGATAAACCAATGGCTCTTATTATAGGTGATGAAAATTTTGGAGTTTCAGAAGCCATTTTAAATATTTCAGATGCGATTATTCATATAGACATGTTTGGACAAAATAGTAGTATGAATGTGGTTCAAGCAACAAATATTGCACTTTACGAAATAACTAAACAGTTTCTGTAAACAGTTTTATATATTTACTCTATGAATGCAAATACAATATCTAGAGGAATCCTAAAAGCACTTGCTATAATTATTGGTATTGTGCTTCTACTCTATTTTTTATACCAAATTCAATCTGTTATAGTTTATATTGCTATTGCAGCTGTTATCTCATTAATAGGAAGACCAATAATTATTTTTTTAAGGAGACGCTTAAAGTTTAAAAACACGTTTGCTGTAATTGTGACAATGGTTTTGTTTATTGGACTATTTGCTGGTCTAATTGCATTATTTATTCCGCTTGTAGCAGAACAAAGTAAAAATCTATCCTTACTTAACATGAATGCTTTACAGGATAATGTAGAAACACTTTACATGGAAATTATACATTATTTTGATTTAAACAATATAGATGTCGAGAAATCTATTAAAGATTCTGGTCTACTTTCAGAAATTGATTATTCTGTAATTCCTAATTTTTTAAATTCTTTTGTTAGTGGTTTAGGAAGCTTTAGTATTGGATTGTTCTCAGTGCTATTTATTTCCTTTTTCTTTTTAAAAGACAGTAAGCTTTTTGAAGATGGAATCATGACATTTGTTCCAGATAAAAATGTTGCACGTTCTAAAGTATCGTTTGCTAAAATTAAAGATTTGCTATCACGCTATTTTGTTGGATTAGTTTTTCAAATTTTAATCCTTTTTATAATCTACACTATTGTACTCTTAATTTTTGGAATTAATAATGCAATCGTAATTGCTTTTTTATGTGCATTACTAAACCTTATACCATATGTTGGACCAATGGTTAGTGGTGTATTAATGATGCTATTAACCATGTCTAGTAATTTAGGTGAAAGTTTTAGCAACGTTATTTTGCCAAAAACTAGTTTTGTGATGATTGGTTTTGTAATTGCACAATTGGTAGATAACTTCTTTAGTCAGCCTTTTATATTTTCAAAGAGTGTAAAATCACATCCTTTGGAAATATTTCTTGTTATTATTATTGCTGGAATATTATTTGGTGTAATAGGTATGATTATAGCTATACCTTCTTACACTGCAATTAAAGTAATTTTAAAGGAATTCTTATCTGGAAATAAAATTGTAAAACAACTTACAAAAGATATTTAAGTTTGTTTTGAATCTTAAACTATTAAATACTGAAATCCAGCAGTTTATTTCTGATAACTTAAATTCAGACATTTCAAAATTAATTCTAAGAGGTTCTCCATTTAAAGATGTATCAATTAAAGAAATTGTAGAGCAAATTGAAGCTAAAAAAAAGTGTGAAATAAAATTAACAACATGGTTTTCTGCTCAAAATATTTATTATCCAAATAAACTCAATATTGAGCAAACATCTTCTGAAATTACTAGCAAATATAAATCAGAATTATTATCTGGAAATCATCTAATTGATATAACTGGAGGATTTGGAGTAGATACTTTTTATTTTTCAAAGCATTTTAAAAACGTTACACATTGCGAAATAGATTATAAACTATCAAATATTGCGCACCATAATTTTGAAGCATTAAAAGTTTCTAATATTGATTGTATAAATGCAAACGGAATTGACTATTTAAAATCTAATAATAAAACCTACGATTGGATTTTTGTTGATCCTTCCAGAAGACATAACCAAAAAGGAAAAGTGTTTTATCTAAAAGACTGCTTACCTAATCTCGTTGAAGACTTAGATATTCTGCTAAACTATTCAGATAATATTTTAATTAAAGCTTCTCCAATGCTAGATATTTCTGTTGGTATTTCTGAATTAAAGTATGTAAAAGAAATAAACATAATTGCTTTAAATAATGATGTAAAAGAGCTCCTTTTTATAATAAAAAAGGGTTATAAGAGTAATATTAAAATTAGTACAATAAACTTCACTCAAAAAGAAGGTAAACAAGAGTTTAGTTATCTTAAAAATGATGAAACAGAAGCAGAAGCGACTTATTCCAATTTAAAAACCTTTCTCTACGAACCCAATGCTGCTATTTTAAAATCTGGAGCATTTAATTTAATTAGCCTAAAACTACATATAGATAAATTACATGTTAATACTCACCTCTATACATCAAATACTTTAATTGATTTTCCAGGGAGAAAGTTTAAAGTTATTAAGACTATTCCATAC
>JABDPN010000018.1 GCA_013042715.1 Flavobacteriaceae bacterium
TAAGAGGTCTTGGTATTACTTTTATTATCACTGGATTAATGGCAATTGGATTTATGAGTTTTGGTGGTATGTTAACTGGAGGGGACGAGGAAGTTAAAGAAGAAATAACTGTAAAAGTTGAAGCTTCACAAGAAACAGAAAACACAGCTGAAGATTTAGCTGACAACAATATTAAAGTAGTAGAATAACATGATTTTAGTAGCAGGTACATTAGGAACAATTGTAGCAACTGTAGTAGCCTTTTTAGTGTTAATACTAGCATTGGTTACGTTGTTATTATTTGTAAAACAAAAATTATCACCATCTGGTCCAGTTAAGATTACCATTAATGGTGAAAAAGAAATTGAAGTAGCTTCTGGAGGTACATTATTAACTACTTTAAGTGCAGAGAAAATCTTCTTACCATCAGCTTGTGGTGGAGGAGGTACGTGTATACAATGTGAATGCCATGTTTTAAAAGGTGGAGGAGAAGCTTTACCAACAGAAACACCTCACTTTACACGTAAAGAATTACAACATGGTGCACGTTTGTCTTGTCAAGTAAAAGTAAAGCAAGACATGGAAATTACGATTCCAGAAGAAGTATTTGGTATTAAAAAATGGGAAGCAACTGTTGTAAGAAATTATAACGTAGCATCTTTTATTAAGGAATTTGTAGTAGAAATCCCAGAGGATATGAATTACAAAGCAGGAGGTTATATTCAAATTGAAATTCCTCCATGTGAAATTAAATATTCTGATATCGATATTACAGCACATCCAGAAGAACATGAGACACCTGATAAGTTTCAAGACGAATGGGATAAGTTTGGATTATGGCCTTTAGTTATGAAAAACGGTGAGTTAGTTGAACGTGCTTATTCAATGGCTTCTTATCCAGCTGAAGGACGTGAAGTTATGCTAAACGTTCGTATTGCAACACCACCTTGGGATCGTTCTAAAAATGCTTGGATGGATGTTAATCCAGGAATTGCATCATCATATATTTTTGCTCAAAAACCAGGTGATAAAGTAACTATTTCTGGACCTTATGGAGAGTTCTTCATTAATGAGTCAGATGCAGAAATGTTATACGTTGGTGGAGGAGCAGGAATGGCTCCAATGCGTTCACATCTATATCACTTATTCAAAACATTAAAAACAGGACGTACAGTTACTTATTGGTATGGAGGTCGTTCTAAACGTGAATTGTTCTATATAGAGCACTTCAGAGAATTAGAAAGAGAATTCCCTAACTTTAAGTTCTACATGGCTTTATCAGAACCAATGGAAGAAGATAACTGGAAAGTTAAAAAAGATATTAATGATGAAGAAGGTGATGGATTTGTTGGATTTATCCACAATTGTGTAATTGATAATTACTTAAATCATCACGAATCACCTGAAGATATCGAACTTTATTTCTGTGGACCTCCATTAATGAATAAAGCTGTTCAGAAAATGGGTGAAGATTTTGGTATTCCAGATGAAAGCATCAGATTTGATGACTTTGGAGGTTAAACTTAAAGAAAATGATAAAATAAAAACCGATACTTATGTGTCGGTTTTTTTGTTTTTGATCTTAGCTTGATAACTTCAAATAGCTTAAATTTTTGTATATTAGATTTGTATTCAATTTAACTAAATGACTCACAATAAAAACATAAACTTTCTAACCAAGTCTTACAGACATTTGTTTGAATGCCTTATGTTTTTTATCTACACTTTATAGTTACTAACGTTTTTGTTACTTTTTTAGTCATATAGATGTATATCTGAACCTATCTTTTAATTATGAATACAACCTTACAAAATCCTCGAGCACCTGAACGTCCTTCAAAATCAGAAGGGAATTTTTATGAACCTCTTGGTAATAATATTGGACCAGGAATGAACATACGCGTTCAAAAATTAAGAAAGTTAAGTTTTGAAACTGAACCATCGCTTTCAATTGAACGAGCTTTATTTCAAACAAACTTTTATAAAAAGAACTTCGGAAAGTATTCAATTCCAGTTTTAAGAGGTTTAAATTTTCTAGAGATCTGTAAGAAAAAAACCTTATTTCTTGGAGAACATGAGTTAATTGTTGGCGAACGAGGACCAAGCCCAAAAGCTGTACCTACATTTCCAGAATTAACCTGTCATAGTGTTGAAGATTTCCACGTGTTAAATACACGAGAAATGCAACGTTACACTATCTCTCAAGAAGACATTGATATCTATGAAAGAGAAGTGATTCCTTATTGGCAAGGAAAAACAATGCGAGAACTTATTTTTAAACATGTTCCAGAAGAATGGAGTAGAGCTTACGAAGCTGGATTGTTTACAGAGTTTATGGAGCAACGTGCTCCAGGCCATACTTGTTTAGATGATAAGATTTACAAAAAAGGTATTTTGGATTTCAAAAAAGAAATTCAAGAACATTTAGATAGATTAGATTTTTTAAATGATCCAGAAGCAACAGACAAAAAAGAACAGTTGGAAGGTATGAGAATTTCTTGTGATGCAGCAATTGTTTTTGCTGAACGTCATGCCGATTTTGCTGAAGAATTAGCTCAAAAGGAAACCAACTCAAAACGTAAAGAAGAATTATTAAAAATTGCAGAAGTGTGTCGTTGGGTTCCGGCAAATGCACCTCGTAACTTTCATGAGGCTATCCAAATGTATTGGTTTGTGCATTTGGGTACCATTACAGAACTCAATGGTTGGGATGCCATGAATCCTGGACATTTTGATCAACACCTTACACCTTTTTACGAAAAAGAAATTGCGGAAGGTACTTTAACAAGAGAAGAAGCTAAAGAACTCTTAAGCTGTTTTTGGATTAAAGTAAACAACCATCCTGCTCCTCCAAAAGTTGGTATTACAGCTAAAGAAAGTGGTACCTACAACGATTTTACAAACATAAACATTGGAGGTGTTAAACGCGACGGTTCAGATGGAGTAAGTGAAGTGTCGTATATTATGCTCGAAATTGTAGAAGAACTTCATGTATTACAGCCTGGGAATTCGGTTCATATAAGTTCAAGAACACCTGATAGATTCCTTAAAGAAGCTTGTAAAGTTATTCGTCAAGGTCATGGTTATCCTTCGGTTTTCAATCCAGATATCTACATTCCAGAAATGTTGCGTCAAGGGAAATCTTTAGAAGATGCGCGTGAAGGTGGTTGTAGTGGTTGTATAGAAGTTGGTGCTTTTGGTAAAGAAGCTTATATCTTAACGGGTTATTTAAATGTTCCTAAAATTATTGAAATCACGCTAAATAACGGAATTAATCCTTTAACAGGAAAACGCGTAAGCATTGAAACTGGAGATCCTAGAGATTTTAAATCATATGAAGAATTATATCAAGCTTTTAGAATGCAACTTAATTATATCATAAATCAGAAGATTTTAGTCAGTAATTATATCGATAGAATGTTTGCAAAATACAGTCCAGCAACCTTTTTATCTGTGGTTATTGAAGATTGTATTTCAAAAGGTAAAGATTATTATAATGGAGGACCACGATATAATACCAATTACATTCAGTGTACTGGATTAGGAACCGTTACAGATTGTTTATCGACATTAAAAAAACATGTATTTGAGGATAGAACTTTCTCAATGGATGACATCTTGAATGCTGTTACAAAGAATTTTGAAGGAGAAGAAATTTTACGTCAAACAATTATTAATAATACACCTTTTTACGGAAATGATAATGATTATGCAGATGATATCGCTTTAAAAGTTTACAATGATTTATTTGAAGCTATAGATGGCAAGCCAAACACAAAAGGTGAGTCTTTTCATTTAAATATGCTGTCAACAACTTGTCATGTTTATTTCGGAAAAGTTTTAGGAGCAACTCCTAATGGAAGATTGGCACATAAATCAATTTCAGATGGTACATCGCCATCTCATGGAGCAGATACCAATGGACCTTCTGCAGTTATTAAGTCTTTAACAAAACTCGACCATACCAAATCAGGTGGTACCTTACTAAATCAGCGTTTTCTCCCAAGTTTACTTAAACGTGATGAAGATATTATAAAGCTTGGTAAGTTAATCAGAACGTATTTTGCACTTGGTGGTCATCATATTCAGTTTAATATAGTAGATACTGCAACTTTATATGCTGCACAGAAAAATCCAGAAGATTACAAAGATTTATTAGTAAGAATGGCTGGATATAGCGATTATTTCAACGATATGAATACCGATTTACAACAGGAAGTGATTGAAAGAACAGAAAACGAATCGTTTTAATGAGTGCTGGTTTAATTTTCGATATAAAGAAATATGCTATTAATGATGGCCCTGGAATTAGAATGACCATTTTTTTTAAGGGTTGTAATTTGAATTGTCAATGGTGTCATAATCCAGAAAGTCTGTCACCTAAAGTTCAGAAAATGTATAATGCTTCCAAGTGTATTGGAGCAGTAAAATGTCTGGATAATTGTCCTAATGATGCGTTAACATTAACAGAAGAAGGTATTGTAACCGAATTTGATGTTTGTAACCTTTGCGGAAAATGCGCTGAGGTTTGTCCAACAAAAGCTTTTGAAATGTTAGGCTCACAGATTCCAATTTCTGACTTGATGAAGAAAATTGATAATGAAGCCGTTTTCTTTGATCAATCTGGAGGAGGTGTTACGTTTTCCGGTGGCGAACCTTTAATGCATTCAGAATATCTGTTGGAGGCATTAAAAGAATGTGGAAAACGCATGTATCATCGTGTGGTAGACACATCATGTTTTGCAAGTTTGGAAACTTTATTGGAAGTTGCAGAAAAATGTGATATGTTCCTCATAGATTTAAAGATTATGGATTCTGAAAAACATAAGGAATTTACAGGAGTGCATAATGAAAAGATTTTATCCAATATAAAAGAGTTAGCTAAAACCGATTGTGAAATTATATTTAGAATGCCAATGATTAAAGACGTTAATTGTGATGATGAGAACATTAAAAAAACTGCAGAGTTTATGAATTCGTTAAAAGGAAAAAG
>JABDPN010000195.1 GCA_013042715.1 Flavobacteriaceae bacterium
CTTTGAAAATGCACAATTACTTAATCAAATTTCGTATCGTGAAGCTATTGAATTAGCATTTTATGGTGCTTCTGTAATTCACCCTAAAACACTTCAGCCATTACAACGTAAGGAAATTTCATTATTTGTGAAATCCTTTTTAAACCCTGAAGAAAATGGCACAAGTGTCAGTAAAGGTCAAGATTTAGAGCCTCATGTGCCTTGTTTTATAGTTAAGAAAAACTTAGTACTTATATCACTTTCTTCTTTAGATTTTTCATTTATAGTAGAAGAAAATATTAGCGAAATTTTTAATCTTCTTGCTAAGTATAAAATGAAAGTAGATGTCATTCAGAATTCTGCAATTAGTTTTTCGGTTTGCGTAGATAACAATTATAAAAACTTAGAGAAATTACTTCAGCATTTAAAAGCAAAATTTAAAGTAGACTATACTGAAAATGTTTCGTTGTATACCATTAGACATTTCGACAAAAAATCAATTCAATCTTTAGAGGAGAACAAAACTGTAATATTAAAACAATTATTTGATCAAACTGTTCAAATAGTAGCGCAATAAAGCAACTACATTGTTAAACCAATTAAAAAATTGATTAGGTTTGTAATGATACTAACTAACACTTTTTAAATGGAACTTGTAACTGCCAAAGAAGTCGCAAAAGTAATTCATGCAGATAAGTATGGATTTATTGGCACTTTTATTGGTTGGATACTGTTAAAGGTTCTAAATATATCTACCATTAATAAAATCTATGCTAGGAATAAACATCTAAAAGATCTCGATTTTTTAAATGCGCTTTTAGACGACTTTCAAATAAAATTTGAAATTCCTGAAGAAGATCTAAAACGTCTACCAAAAGATGGTGCATATATTACGGTTTCTAATCATCCTCTTGGAGGAATAGATGGTATTTTACTTTTAAAACTCATGTTAGAACAGCGTAAGGATTTTAAAATTATCGCTAATTTTTTACTCCATAGAATAGAACCATTAAAACCATTTGTAATGCCTGTAAATCCTTTTGAAGAAAGAAAGGATGTGAAATCTAGTATTACAGGTTTTAAAAACTCTATATTACATTTAAGAAATGGTCATCCACTTGGTGTATTTCCAGCAGGTGAAGTTTCTACATATAGGGATGGGAAGCTTGTTGTAGACAAACCGTGGGAAGAAGCTGCCATGAAACTGATTAAAAAAGCAGAAGTTCCTGTTGTACCAATATATTTTCATGCTAAAAACAGCAAATTATTCTACAGACTGTCTAAAATAAGTGACACCTTAAGAACTGCAAAATTACCTTCGGAATTATTAACTCAAAAACACCGTATTATCAAGGTGAGAATTGGTAAACCTATCTCTGTAAAAGATCAAAAGGAACATGGTGAACTTAAAGAGTTTTGCGAGTTTATTAGACGTAAAACGTACATGTTATCTAATGCTTTTGATACTCCAAAAATATTAGACAACCTTCAGTCTAGTTTGAAAGTTCCAAAATCTCCAAAACGTATTGTTACTCCTGTAAATCAGGAGGCAATGATAAAAGAAATTGAGTATTTAAGAGAAGAAGATTTAAGACTTTTAAAGAGTAAAAACTACGAAGTTTATTTAAGTCCAGCTCGAAAAATTCCAAATATTTTAAGAGAAATTGGTCGCTTAAGAGAAATAACATTTAGAGAAGTTGGTGAAGGCACCAATGAAGCCATAGACCTTGATACTTTTGATAGTTATTACCACCACATGTTCCTATGGGATTGCGATAAAAATGTTCTTGCTGGAGCGTACAGAATGGGATTAGGTTCCAAGATTTTTGAGAAGTATGGGATTAATGGTTTTTACCTACAAGATTTATTCAGGTTTGAGCCAGAACTTTATAAAATGATGAGCCAATCCATAGAAATGGGTCGTGCATTTATTATTGCAGCATATCAACAAAAACCAATGCCTTTATTTTTACTTTGGAAAGGTATTGTGCATACAACCTTACGTTTTCCAGAACACAAATACCTAATTGGTGGCGTGAGTATTAGTAATCAGTTTTCTAATTTTTCGAAATCTCTGATGATTGAATTTATGAAATCGCATTATTACGATCCTTATGTTGCGCAGTATGTGCATCCAAAAAAGGAATTTAAAGTAAAACTTAAAGATGCTGATAAAGATTTTGTTTTTGATGAAACTGAAGCCGATTTAAATAAATTCGATAAAATTATAGATGAAGTGGAACCTGGAGCATTACGACTGCCTGTT
>JABDPN010000197.1 GCA_013042715.1 Flavobacteriaceae bacterium
ATTATATACAGTAAGAAGATAATTAATAAGCTCTAGCATCATAGGATATCCTGCAATTTCATCTCCATGCATTGACGATGTATACATCATTCTAGGTTCTTGTTCATTAGTTGAAACATTCGCAGAAAGTTTTGCAAAAAGTAATCTTTTATCTCCTCCTCCAACTCCCTCGGTAGTTCCTCCTATATCAACAATTTCACATAGAGAAGGATATGTTGTCTCAAAATCTAGCATTTGTTGTGCATAATCTGCATAAGTTGGATATGCAGTTAAAGGAAAAAACAAGGTCGAACTTCTTAACTGGTTTTCAGAAATTGGGAGTTGATTTGACATTAATTGTGGTCCAATTACATTATCTACCTCTCTAACCTCATATTCAATATTATTCAATTGAAAATTTCTAAACTGTTGTAAGTTTGCCCAAGCGTAAACAGTTTTAGTAACAGGATCATAGTTCAAAATTGATAATTTTTTAGTCCATATATCCAATTCAGATAAATCGTTAATTTTAAAATTAAAATTTACTTCTCCTTTTTGGCTCAAGTACTCTTCGGCTTTTTTCTGATGGTCTTGCTGTGCGAAAATAAAAGACATACTCATTAATAAAACAAGTAGGGTTAGGGATTTTTTCATTTTATGGATTAATTAGTTTGAACCAATATCGTAAGTAATAGGTTTTGTTTTTGACCTCTCTGAATTTATTATTAAATGAATTATTAACATCAATAAATAAAATATATTTATTATCAAAAAAAAGTCCAGACATGATGTCTGGACTTTTTTATTCAATTGGTTTGAATTGTATTTTAATTGATAATAATTTTTTTAGAAACTGTATGAGTTATACTTTCAATTCTTGCTAAGTAAACACCTGAAGCCATATTTGAAATATCAATCTGCTGAGTATTGTTATTAGTTTTTAAAACTTCAGACAAAATAATCTGACCTTGAATGTTATATAAGTTCAATATTGATGGCTCTGAAAGTTGTCCTTTAATATATAAAACCTTTGGTGAATTAGTATTATAAATAACTAACTCTTCAAACTCGTTTTCAATTGTTGATAATGTTTCTGTTTCAAATCTTAAGAAAAACCTTCCTACGTCATTTAAGTTAGTATTAGGCGTTATTATAAAATCATTGGTGTTTAACAAGGTCATTGTATTAGCAACAGAATCTTCTAGATAAACATTGACATTCTCTGGTAAGGTTGCTTGCTCAATACTTACTATTAGTTGCTCTCCTGCTTGGGAGTTTATACCAAATGGAATAATGGTATTATTTTCTAGATCTAAAGTGCTTATACTTTGAATAGCCATATCAACACCCTGATTGTCATTTACTAATTCAGAATAAATTGCAAAACTTGGAGCAACATTACCAAAAATTCCTGCATCATATCCAGCATCTAGACCTAATGATGCATTTTCTGTAAAATAAAAATCAGTTTCATAATAATCTGATGCTTTTGTAGCTTTTAATTTTAAATGATAAATACTATTTGTTGTATTTCTTCCTGAAATAAAATCATCTGAGCTTCCTGTTGATCTCATACTAGGTGTAAACTCTATAGTTGCTCCACCTGTTTGAGAAGCGACAAAAAATCCTTGACCTGGAGTAATCACAGTGTTTGGATTTGCAGCAGCATATGCTAAATTCCAAATTTCCCATTTATCTGTTGCCTGTCCATTATACCCATAAACACCTGCACTTTGAGAGTCTAATTTACTATTGTTAGCTGCTAAGAAATCGTCTAATACAATATATGAAGGATAAGGGTTTCCAATTAAATTCCATATTTCGTAATTAGTTCCTTGAGTTACAATGCTAACATCAACATTAGCCGTATTAACGCCTCCAGTAAATGTAAAGGTTGTTCCACTTATGCCATCTTCAGATGAATCTCTTGCTGCACGATACCCAATACCATTTCCTAAAACTTCAGACGCATGTCCAACGCTATCATATATCTGATACCAATCCGTACTTTTGTTAAATGGACCGAATAATTTTTGAGTTGGAGTGACTGAATTTTCATAAATATTTGGGTTGTCACTTGCAAAATCTCCAAAATTTTGTCCTGTTAAAGGCGAAGAAATCAAGTCATTTCCAGTTGTCCCATTATATGCATTTACATGTCTCTTATACTTAACATTACCTGTTGAAGTACCACTTACTATTAAACTTGAATATGCTGTTGAAGAAGAGTTTAATGTCAATTCTCCGTTATTGTTTAAATCGCCATTAACCTCAACTAAAGTTCCTTCACTTACATCTACAGAAGCTCCAGAAATAATATTTAAATCATTAACCTTAATACTAGATGCGACATTATAAGTACCTTCTAGAAATAAAACATTACTTGTTTCTGTTGATGAAGATGGTGCATTTGGTGTCCAAGTATTATTATTATACAACAATCCATCATATTGAAGATCTATTGTATAATCTTCAACTTCACCAAAACCGAAACTTCCACATGAATTAGGAATATCATTCCACATTAAGGAAACTCTCATTGCTGTTGTTCCATATTCTAAATCTAAAGGCACTGTAAATACTCCAGAAACTGTTGTGGCTGCAGTAGGTGATTGTGTGAACACTTGTTCACCAATATCATCAAAACTACCATTATGATTATAATCTATCCAAACAGAATAGCCTTCATTAAACGCAGACCCAGTCCATTCTGGTGTTATTGTAATAGTATAATTCTGACCTCCATACAAAACTGTACTTTGCGAAGTAAAATCTGAATAGCCTGTAGATGTTATTCCTGCTCCAGAATTATTATTATCTATTGTTCCTAACTGGACTCTATTTATATACTCATCTACAGTACTATTTCCATTTGAAGCACAATAAGTTGTTGGCAAAGGTACGTCTGTTACTCCAATATGATCAATAGTAATATCACTTCTAAATCCATTACCGGTAATACCAGTAAATTTAAATTTAACCACTTGACCTAAATAAGAATCCAAATCTATATTGTTAGAAATCCAAGAATTTCCTTGGTCTCCACTAATTGAAAATAAATTATCCCAAGTGTTGCCATTATCGTTAGAAATATCAAGTGATAAACTTCCCATGTTACTTCCGTACATATGATAATAGAATGTAAAATAGGCCTCATTTAAACTACTTAAGTCAAAACATGGACTAACTAAAATAGTTGTGGCATTTTGTCCTAAACCACTGTTAGAAGCTTCTGTAAAGTAATAATTTCCGCCACCAGTAATATCATCTGATGGACCTGTGCTTGGAGATGGAGTTCCATTTGCGTCTAAAGTCCAATTGCCATCATCTCCAGATTCTTGTAGCCAATCGCCAATGCCAGAATCAAAAGTTTCTAAATATGGATATGAGGTTATTTGTGTCCCAACACAAGGAGGGATAGCTGTAGTTGTGAAGTTAATAACTGGGCTAGAATATGCAGACGTTGAATTGTCTGGACAACGACTTCTTATTTGCGCTTCGTAATTTGTTTCAGGTGTTAAACCTGTTAAATCTAAAGAAGTATTACTTGTTGAAACGGTAGTCCAAGTTCCAGAACCAACATCTCTATATTGAATATCAAAAACTACAGAAGTAATCGCATCCCAACTTAATGTTGCTGAAGTAGAACCTAAATTTAAAGAAGTAAAATTAGTTGGAATTGTTGCAGTACAAACTATTGGAGCTCCAATAGTGAAATTAGTGTCTGAAATATCAAAGAAAATATGATTTTCTCCTCTAACCATAATTCTATTTTGAGAACCTTGATTATTTGGAACAACAATATCATGAGAACCATCGTTAGTAACTCCAGAGGCTAAAGTAATTGGATACGTATCTCCTCCATCTGTAGATAAGAAAATATCTACATTTGAAGCGTTAACGCCATTACTTGTAGTTCCAGCAACATCCCAAGTAACTGTTTCAAAAGAATCCGCATTCCATGTTACATTAGTATTTGGTGAGCTAACAACAAATGGACCAGCTGTTCCATTAACCGTTACAACCACATCATCACTATTGTTAGTTCCTCCTCCTGCAACATTATCTCTTACTGTTAATCTAAAATTCAATGTTCTAGCAACATCAGGAACAGCTTCCCACTGCCATGAAGTAGCTCCGGTTTTAATAGTCTCCAACCTTGGGAAATAACGATGAGAGTCTGCAACTGGTTCATAAGCTCTAAAAGCAACTCCTGTAGTGTTTGTAAGACTAGGATACGTTGTAGATGCATTGTTTTCATCCATCTGCTCCCAACAATAGGATAAGACATCTAATGTATTTGCATCTGAAGCAGTGCCTTCTAGAATAAAAGGAGTTCCTTTTGGTATTGTATAATCTGAACCTGCACTAACCGTTGGTACGGCATTCCCCGTAACAATATTGGTTTGACACGAAGTAGACTTAACATAATCTGTTACTTGTTCAATTGATACTGCATGGAAATTTGGAGTTACATTAGCTTGAACATCTGTAGCACCAGTAATTCCTGCATAACTCATTATTGTAGAACCACTACCAGGTTCTACTTGAACATTTGTACCTTCATTACCTCCAAATGTCCATGTATGATTTGCCCCAAATTGATGGCCTATCTCATGAGCCACATAATCCACATCAAAGAAATCACCAGTAGGTACTACAGCTGAGGTCCAACCACTTCCCTTTTGATTATTTACACATACACAACCAATACATCCAGCATTTCCATTGTTTTGAAGATTTGCTACCAAATGACCTACATCGTATAATGCTTCTCCAATAACACTAGTTAATGTAGATTGTAATTCATTATTATAATTTCCAGTAGTATTACCATAAGGGTCAGAAGCTGGATTTGTGTAGATGACGTCATCTGTATTTGAAATTAATTGCATAGTAACGTTAAAATCTACCTCAAAAATTCCGTTAACTCTAGTCATAGTTGTAACAATTGCAGCTAATGCATCTGCTTTAGTACCTCCATGATACTGCGTATACTCTCCTGTTGCGGACATGGCTAATCGATATGTTCTTAATATGCCATCATCTGCATTACGTAAAGTAGTATTAGATTCAGATATACTATTGCTAGCACTTTCTGTTATTGTGCATTCAAAATCACTAAAACTTCCTGTTCTATCTGCTCTTTTGTAAATTGTATAGGACTGATTATCGTTGGAGATAGGTTCAATAAATGAGGCATCTTTACTTGCCGACAAGCGCATGCTTTGAAGGCCTTTTGGTGAAAGACTAAATCGAATTGTAGATGAAGGATCTTCAACGCCTTGTCCAGCATAAGACCTAATATTTGGATAACGTTCCTGAAGATCTGGATGCATTACAGATGCTTCAAATACCCTGAAGTGTTCCAATTCACCTTCGCCATTTGGAAAAGATATGATAACATTTGATCTCCCTGAAAATTCTCCTCTCACTGGAGCGTTCTCTAGAGCTTGTTTCATCGCATCTAAATCCAAATTAAAAATCTGATTAATTGGAAGATGTTCTCTGATAATACTATTTTCTGAAATTCTAAAGTTGTTTTGCTTTTGCCAAAATTGATTTTGAGCTATAGATATTAAAGCACTAATAGTAAGTGCTACTGTAAGTAGGGGTCTTTTCATTGTTAATATGTTGAATAATAGCGACGCTAAAATAATAAATTTTTTAAAATTTATATTTTTTTTGCTTTTTTTTAAAAATACGTACTTTTAGATATGCCTAAAAAATCAATACTTCAAGTTAAAAACTTATCTATTTCTTTTATCTCAAATAAAAAAGAACAAGAAGTCATTAAATCCATTTCTTATCAATTGTTTAAAAATGAAATATTAGGTATTGTAGGTGAATCTGGAAGTGGAAAATCAGTTTCTTCTTTAGCAATAATGGGTTTACTTCCTAAAGCAATAAGCAAAATTACAAATGGCGAAATTATTTTTGATGGAAAACCCATTCATAATTTATCAAACAAAAAATTTCAGAATATACGAGGAAAAGATATTGCAATGATTTTTCAAGAACCTATGAGTTCTTTAAATCCTTCTATGACTTGTGGAAATCAAGTTTTAGAAATTCTGATTGAACATACTAACCTAGCTAAAAAGAAAGTTAAAGAAGAGGTTATATCGCTTTTTGAACAGGTAAAACTTGCTGACCCTAAAACAGTATTTAAGAAATATCCTCATGAAATTTCTGGAGGGCAAAAACAGCGAGTTATGATTGCAATGGCAATTGCCTGTAAACCAAAATTACTTATTGCTGATGAGCCAACAACTGCTTTGGATGTAACTGTTCAAAAGGAAATTATTTTATTGCTGAAAGACTTACAGCAACAGTTCAATATGAGTATTATATTTATTACTCATGATCTATCGCTAATTTCTGAAATTTCTGATCGTGTACTAGTAATGTACAATGGTGAAATTGTTGAACAAGGTTTAACAGAAGACATTTTTAAATGGCCAAAACATATTTACACTAAAGCTTTAATTAATTCCAGACCTACTTTAGATTATCGCGTAGAGAAACTACCAACCATTTCAGATTATATAAATAAAACCGTTTCTAATAATATTATTACTGCTTCAGAAAGAGCGTCAATTCAAGAAAAAATATACAGTAAAAAACCTCTTCTTGAAATTATGAACATTGAAAAAACATACTTTTCTAAAGTCGGATTGTTTGGAAAACCAAAAGGTTTTAAAGCAGTAAATAACATATCTTTTAAACTTTATGAAGGAGAAACGCTAGGTCTTGTTGGAGAATCTGGTTGCGGAAAATCTACTCTTGGTAATGCCATATTACAATTGGACAAAGCTACTTCAGGAACCATTTTGTATAAAGGAAAGGATATAACACACGTATCTGGGAAAACGTTACGCAATCTTAGAAAGGATATACAAATAATTTTTCAAGATCCATATTCTTCATTAAACCCTCGAATTCCTGTAGGCAAAGCTATTATGGAACCTATGGAAGTTCATGAACTTTACAATTCAAAAGCTGTAAGAATAGAAAAAGCTTTAGAAATATTAAATCGTGTAGGTTTAGCTTCAGAATATTTTAATCGTTTTCCTCATGAATTTTCTGGAGGTCAAAGACAGCGTATTGGTATAGCAAGAACTATAGCTTTAAATCCTAAGCTTATTGTTTGCGACGAATCAGTTTCTGCACTTGATATTTCTGTACAAGCGCAAGTGCTTAACTTATTAAACGAACTGAAAGAGAACTTTGGCTTTACTTATATTTTTATTTCACACGACTTGGCGGTTGTTAAGTATATGGCTGATCAATTAATTGTTATGAATAAAGGTGAAATTGAAGAGATTGGTGATGCAGATAAAATCTATTCTAATCCAAAAAAAGATTATACCAAAAAACTAATTGATGCTATTCCCAAAGGTTTATAATTTTAAATCTTTTCTTAAAATTACAAAAAGACTCCTTTGGAGTCTTTTTGTAATTTGAATGCATTCTTACAATCATCATAAGTAGGTTCAGGTAGATTTGAAGCAACATTCATAAACTAAATTTAAAATAGATTTGGGGTCTAAGATAAATTACTATTAATTTGATTTGGGACTATAAATATGATACATTTAATACAAATAAGTAGATAAAAAGCATATATTTTCGATGAAATACACTTTATTTTAACAATTGATCTTGATTTCATGTGTTTTGTTGGTGATTTTCTCCAAAGAATACGTTTTATACATCACTAATTTGTGTATAAGTATTAAAGTATTTATTTTCTATATTTGAGTAGCTTAAAATGTATATAATGACATTAAAGAAACTCTGGTCACCTTCAAATTCATTTAAAAAAAACAGTCATCTCCATAACTATAAACAATGGCTAAAAGCGAATTACAATTTAGAGTTTGAATCTTATCAAGATTTATGGATTTGGTCTGTTTCAGAAATCGAAACATTTTGGGAAAGTATCTGGAAGTACTTTAACGTTATTTCTTATAAGACTTACAACAAAGCATTATCAAACCATAAAATGCCAAATTGCAAGTGGTTTGAAGGTTCTAAAATAAATTATGCCGAACATCTATTTAGACATTCAAAAGACGATGAGACTGCTATTGTTTTTGGAAACGAATCCCATGAGATACAAAAAATTTCTTGGTTGGAGTTAAAGACCAAGGTCGCATCGCTTGCTATTTATTTTAAATCTATTGGTGTTACAAAAGGTGAGCGTGTTGTAGCATTTATTCCAAATGTTCCTGAAGCAACAATTGCTTTTCTTGCGGTAAATTCTATAGGTGCTATTTGGTCAAGTACGTCTCCAGATTTTGGAGTAGAAAGTGTTGTGGATCGTTTTGCGCAAATAAAACCAAAAGTGTTAATTGCTGTTGATGGGTATCAATACAATGGTAAGCCTTACGATAAATCTAAAGTTGTAGAATCAATAGTTAAAGCATTACCTTCATTAGAAAAGGTATTGATATTGCCTTATTTAAATAAAAAAGCATTACACGAATTTCCAAAAAACTATTTGGATATCGAATATGTATTTAATAACTATAAAGGTGAATTAAATTTTGAGCCTGTAGATTTTAGTCATCCTATTTGGGTATTATATTCTTCTGGAACAACTGGTTTACCTAAAGCTATTGTGCATTCTCATGGAGGCATTTTACTGGAACACCTTAAATACATGGCTTTTCATAACGATGTGCAACAAGGTGAGCGATTCTTTTGGTTTTCTACAACAGGTTGGATGATGTGGAATTTTGTTCAGGCAGCCTTTTTAATGGGAGCATCTATCGTTTTGTATGATGGTAGTCCAACTTATCCCAGTTTTAATAAACTTTGGGAGTTCACAGATCAAGTTGGCATTCACCATTTTGGTACAAGTGCTCCATATTTAGTAGCTTGTATGAAGAAAGGACTTAATCCAAAATCTGAGTTTGATTTATCGTCCTTAAAATCTATAAGTTCAACAGGAGCGCCTTTACCTCCTGATGCTTTTGATTATGTGTATTCCAATATTAAGGACGATGTTTGGTTATGCTCCATGGCTGGAGGAACAGATGTATGTACTGCTTTTGTTGGAGGATTACCAGAATATACTGTTCACTCTGGTGAAATACAATGTCGCGCTCTAGGTGTATCACTTTTTGCTTATGATGAAAATGGGAAACCTATTGAAGACGAACTAGGTGAAATGGTTATTGACCAACCAATGCCTTCAATGCCTATATATTTTTGGAATGATAAAGATAACAAACGTTATAATGCAAGTTATTTAGAACATTATCCTGGAAAATGGCGACATGGAGATTTTATAAAAATTAACTCAAAAACCAATGGATTAGTTATTTATGGAAGATCTGATGCAACACTTAACAGACATGGTATTAGAATTGGTACTGCTGAAATCTATAGAGCAGTTAATAAAATAGACGCAATTGAAGATTCATTAATTGTTAATCTTGAATTAGAAGAAGGCAAGCATTATATGCCATTATTTGTAAAACTGAAAACAGGACACACATTAACTGAAACTGTGAAAATTCAAATTAATAAACAATTAAAGCAAGAATACACTGCTAGACATGTTCCGGATGAAATTATTGAAGTGTCTGATATTCCTTATACAATAAGTGGCAAAAAAATGGAAGCACCTGTTAAAAAGATTTTACTAAAAATGCCTATTGAAAAATCTATTAACATAGACTCAATGCGAAATCCTGAATCTATAAAGTATTTTATTGAGTTCACTAAACATCTTTAGAAATCAATTTCTGGAGCATCAATTTCCTTGTCTAATTTTTCTTTATTGCTTTCTAGATATTTTTCGCAATCTACTTCTATAGAGAGTTCTTCAGGTTTTTCAAATTCTTCTTTAGATACATTTAAACTCTCGTCCTCGTAACAATTTCGCATATATAAAGCCCAAATAGGTAATGCCATGGCTGCTCCTTGTCCATAAGTAATATTTGCAAAATGTGCTGCTCTATCTTCTGCACCAACCCAAACTCCTGTAACTAAATTAGGGACCATCCCCATAAACCAACCATCACTTTGGTTCTGTGTTGTTCCTGTTTTTCCTGCTATTGGATTTTCAAATTGGTATGGATAACCCGTTATTATTTCTCTAAAATCTGCTCTGTATTTTTCTGCTCCCGATGTTCTAAGTCTAACTCCAGAACCATGTTGTGTTACACCTTCTAATAACTTAACGGTTACATAAGCCACTTCTTCACTTAATACATCTTTGGTTTCAGGAGTGAATTGATATAATGTAGTCCCATTTTTATCTTCAATACTTGTTATTAAAACCGGTTTCGTATACACGCCTTTATTTGCAAAGGTCGAATAAGCAGCAACCATTTCGTAAACACTTAAATCTGGAGTTCCTAATGCTATAGAAGGGACTGCTAATATATCTTGTTCCACTCCTAAGCTCTGTGCTAAGTCTATTACTGGTTGTGGGCCTACCTTATCCATTAATCGTGCAGTAATGGTATTTACAGAATTTGCTAATGCATTTTTAAGCGTACGCGTGCCACCATATTTATTACCTGAATTTTTAGGGCACCATTCTTCTGGATTACCATATTTATTTTTTTCAATACAAAATGGTGTATCGGGAATTGTATCACAGGGCGATAAATGTAGTTGGTCTATTGCAGTAGCATACACAATTGGTTTAAAAGTAGAACCTATTTGGCGTTTACCTTGTTTTACCATGTCGTACTGAAAATGCTTGTAGTTCATACCTCCAACCCAAGCTTTGACATGTCCTGTTTGTGGTTCCATTGACATCATTGCTGGACGTAAAAACGATTTATAATAACGCATAGAATCCATTGGAGTCAATATAGTATCGAACTCTAGTCCTTCTTTATCCCAAGCAAAAATGGTCATTTCAACAGGTTTGTTAAATGATTCAATGATTTCTTTTTCAGATTTCTTTAGATCATATTTCATTTTTCGCCAACGTTCTGAACGTCTCATACCTCTTTTCATTAAGTCATCAATTTCATCTGGCTTTAGTTCCAAAAAAGGAGCTGTCGGATTTCTATCTAGAGTATTTTGATGAAAAAATTCTGCTTGTAGCCTAGGCATATGATCTGTTACAGATTTTTCAGCATAGGCTTGCATTCTGGAGTCTATAGTTACATAAATCTTTAAACCATCTTTATAGATGTTATATTTTTCACCATCTGGTCTTCTGTTCGATTTATCTTTTACCCATTCTTTCATAAATCCTCTAAGATATTCTCTAAAATATGTTGCAATTCCTTCACGATGTGATTCTGGTGTGTAATTTAAGTCCAAAGGTGTTTCTTGAAGTGAATCTTTTGTTGTTTCAGAAATAAACTCGTATTTAGCCATTTGTGCTAAAACCACATTACGTCTATTTGTTACTCCAACAGGATTTCGTCTTGGGTTATACAATGATGAGTTTTTAAACATCCCTACCAACATTGCAGATTCTTTTAAATCTAATAGGTTTGGTTCTTTACCGAAATAAATTCTTGATGCACTTCGAATTCCATCTGCATTATTTCCAAAATCATAAATATTGAAATATTGAGCGATAATCTCTTCTTTTGTGTATTGCTTTTCGAGACGAATAGCTATAACCCACTCTTTAACTTTTTGAAGAATTCGTTCTGCAATATTTTTTGAGCCTTCACCATGAAATAATTGCTTTGCTAATTGTTGTGATATCGTACTTGCTCCTCCACCTTGTCCCATTTTAACTATTGCTCTAAACGTTCCTCTGGTGTCAATCCCTGCATGTTCTCTGAATCGCACATCTTCGGTTGCGATTAATGCCTCTACTAGTTGTTGTGGTAATTCTTTGTAATCAATAGGAGTTCTATTATCGTTCAAATAAAATTTTCCAAGCGTTTTTCCGTCTGAAGAAATAATCTCGCTAGCTAGATTAGTTTTAGGGTTTTCTAAAACAGTATGATCTGGCATCTCACCAAAAACGCCCCAAGAAGCTAAAAGAAAAATAAGTGTTAAAAAGAAAGCACCTAAAAATAAAATTGACCAAAACCATTTTATATATTTAGAAAAACTGGAAGTGCTATTGGTTTTTTTCTTTACTGCCATATTACTTTATTTTATTTCTGGTCTTTCTATTCTAAATCCAACATCTAAAATGCCTTGTAAATTATCCACGCCTTTTACTTCGCCATTTTCTCTCATGGCGTGTTGTATTCCTACTTTATACTCGCCATTTTCTGAAAATACAAAGGGCTTATCAATGCCTTTAAACCACAATTTATTTTGTTTAACATCAGAAAAACCTGTCCCTAAAAATGAACCATCTGGATTTGCCATTTGAAACTCTAAAGTATCTGTTACAACTTTCCCGTTTGGATAATTTAAATTTACTATTAAAAATAAATTACTGTACTTGTAATCATTGTTATTTCTTAAATTAAGAAAAAGGTTATAAGAATTTATAGTATCTGGAGCTTTAAACGTAAATGTTATAACCTCATCTTTATGCCATTGTTTTGAAACCGTTTTATAGGAATCGAAAACCTGATTGGAGTCACAAGATGAAAACAGGACTAAAAGACATATTAGAATTACTACAATTTTATTTTGCATTATTTCTAGATGGTTTTCTTTTGTTTCTTCTGCTGTTCTTATTATTTCTACGTTTATTTCTACGTTTTGGACTATCGAAACGTGTTAAACTATCTTGACCAACAACATTTTCAAACTCTACTTTAGTGCTTTCTATAAGTTCTTCTGCGTATTCTTCCAGACTTTGTACTGGTTTATTCTTAGTGTTTAAATCAATTATCTCGTTTGCTTGTTCTTTGGTAAGTTTAAACCAATTCATCCATTGACCTTCGTAAGCATACCACACTAAACCTTTAAAAATGTCAATTTTTTGACATACAGCAATACCTTTAACTGTTTTAAGTTTAATATCTGTTTTTGGAATTGTTCTAAGGGCTTCTAAATAAGCATCTAATTCGAAATTTAAACAGCATTTTAGTTTTCCACATTGTCCAGCTAGTTTTTGTGGATTAAGAGACAACTGCTGAAAACGTGCTGAAGATGTGCTTACAGAGCGAAAATCTGTTAACCATGTAGAACAACATAATTCTCTACCACAAGAACCAATACCTCCAAGTCTTGCAGCTTCCTGACGGAAACCTACTTGACGCATTTCTATTCTAGTTTTAAACTCTTTTGCGTAAACTTTTATAAGTTCTCTAAAATCTACACGTTCTTCTGCTGTATAATAAAACGTTGCTTTACTACTATCGCCTTGAAACTCTATATCTGAGATTTTCATAGCCAAGTTCAAGTCTATTGCAAATTGTCTTGCTTTAACTTTCATTGGTTCTTCTCTATCGCGTGCAGCTTGCCAAATATCGATATCTTTTTGTGAAGCTTTTCTATATATTTTTAATATGTCCTCTTCATTATCTGTTTTTACAGATTTCTTTTTCATTTGTATTCTAACCAACTCACCTGTAAGTGTAACAAGTCCAACATCATGACCATATTGTGCTTGGGTAGCAACAATATCTCCAATGCTTAACGAAATATTTTCTGTGTTTTTGTAATAATGCTTTCTTCCGTTTTTAAAACGTACTTCAACCCAATTAAAAGGTTCTTCGCCATTAGGAAGCGACATGTTAGAAAGCCAATCAAAGACAGTAAGTTTATTGCAGCCATCTTCGACACAAGTGCCATTATTTTTACAGCCTTTAGGTAAACCGTCTTTTCCAGTTGAACAACTGTTACAGGACATATGTTTTATATATTGAATTCGTTAACAGGTAAGCTGTTACGAATGGATGTTAATACTATGATTTAAAGAGTAAAGATACTATTAATAACTGACTTTAAAAACGTGAAAATAATTTTAAGATTGCTTAAACCAATTAAAAGCTAAACATGCTTTACGCTAATTATTTTTACAGGACATGCTTTCGCAGCTTTATCGCAGTCATTAAAAATGAAATCTTCCTTTGATTTTAAAGTATGAAATCCTTTCTTATCTAAAGATCTTAGCAATACCGATTTCCCATCTTTTCTAGACATTTGAAACTGACCTGGAGCAAGCTCAACACAATAATTACAGCCAATACATTTGGCACGTTGTAAGGTGACTACAACCATTATGCTTCTACTTTGTTTTCAACAATTTTATACAACTTATCAGAAGGTCTTATTCTAAACTTTAAAGGTATGGTTACAGAATCCCCTTTTACTGCTTTTTCTTGCTTAAGATCGTTAACCAACATTTTGTCTACTTGCAATTCTTTTGCTCCAGTTGTTGGTCCTGTAATAAGTATAGTATCACCTAATGTTAAATCGTAAGCTTCAATTTTAAATTCTCCAATACTTACTTTAGGGTAAAAATGCATGCCTTTACCTATATAGACTTTCTTTTGTGTTGCATGAGAGCCAGAGCCTTTGCTCCACTCTCCCAATTTTTGACCAAGATAATAACCACTCCAAAAGCCTCTATTATAAACTTTCTCTAATTCTTGCATCCAAGATATAACTTTATCTTTATTATAAGTTCCGTTTGCAACACTATCTATTGCATCGCGATAACATTTAATAACTCGAGCTACATATTCTGGTGCGCGACCTCGTCCTTCTATTTTAAGCACCTTAATCCCTGCATCTGCTACTTGATTAAGAAAATCTATGGTACATAAATCTTTTGGAGACATTATGTATTCGTTATCTAACTCCATTTCAAAACCAGTTTCTTGATCGATAACTGTATATTTTTTTCTGCAATTTTGTTTACAAGCTCCTCTATTTGCTGATGAGTTTTGCGAATGTAAACTCATGTAGCATTTTCCAGAAACTGCCATACAAAGTGCGCCATGACCAAATATTTCAATTTCTACCAATCTACCAGAAGGTCCTTTTATTTGTTCCTTCTCAATTTGCTCAGTGATTTTTTTAACTTGTCTTAAACTCAACTCTCTACTTAATACCATCGTATCAGCAAACATTGCGTAGAACTTAACCGTTTCTATGTTTGTAATATTGATTTGAGTAGAAATATGGACTTCCATATTAACTTCACGAGCTACAGCAATAACAGCTTGATCCATAGCAATTACAGCAGTAATATCTGCTTCTTTCGCTTTTTTAACTAAGGTTTTAACTATAGTTAAATCGTGATCGTAAATTATGGTATTTAATGTTAGATATGTGCGGACCTTTTTAGCCTTACATCTATCTGAAATTTCTTGTAAATCGTCTAATGTAAAATTGATAGACGCTCTTGCTCTCATGTTTAACTGCTCTACACCAAAATATATAGAATCTGCTCCATTATCTAGTGCAGCTTGTAAGGATTCAAAATTTCCGGCTGGAGCCATTAATTCTATTTGTTGCATAACCTTTTACTCTTTTTTTACCTGATCTTATTTTCATATAAGATTTTGCAAATGTAAACTTTTTAAATCACACACTATAAAGCCATAAAAAAGCACCTTGATTGTGGAATCAAAGTGCTTTTTTTAGACTAACTCGATTTATACTTTGTTTTTTATTAAACAGTGTTAAAATTCGAGCTATCCTCCTTCAGATTCGCAATTACTAGTTACAGCATATGATATTGCGATTCCATTTTTTGAATTATATAATATTTTCTTTAAAAATTTCATTTTGGATTATCTCATCTACTTAAAGGAATCTCCTTAGATATAGGAATTAACTATATCTAAGGAAAGGTTTCATAGCAATAATTCCTCATTACATAAATTAGATACAAAAAACTTAAAAAGGTTGCGTTATATAATTGTCAGATGGCAAAAGATGTGTTATTTTAGCGATTATATATAAAAGAAAAATATAGAAAATGAGTAATGAAAAAGACGCAAAATTAAAAGCACTCAAGCTTACTTTAGATAAGCTAGATAAAGCCTATGGGAAAGGAACAGTAATGCGAATGAGTGATGCAGCAGTAGAAGATATTGAAGCTATCCCATCTGGTTCTTTAGGTCTAGATATTGCATTAGGAGTAGGTGGCTATCCAAAAGGTAGAGTCGTAGAAATTTATGGCCCAGAATCTTCTGGAAAAACAACATTAGCACTTCACGCTATTGCTGAAGCTCAAAAAGCAGGAGGTATTGCTGCTTTTATAGATGCAGAACATGCTTTTGATAGATTTTATGCTGAAAAGTTAGGTATAGATATAGATAACCTTATAATTTCCCAACCAGATCATGGTGAGCAAGCTCTAGAAATTGCAGATAATCTTGTGCGTTCTGGAGCAATAGATATTATTGTTATTGACTCCGTTGCTGCATTAACACCTAAAAGTGAAATTGAAGGTGAAATGGGAGACTCTAAAATGGGTTTACATGCTCGTTTAATGTCTCAAGCGCTTAGAAAACTAACAGCCTCAATTAGTAAAACACATTGTACCATGTTTTTCATTAATCAATTACGTGAAAAGATTGGTGTAATGTTTGGCAATCCAGAAACCACTACTGGCGGAAATGCTTTAAAGTTTTATGCTTCAGTTAGATTAGACATAAGACGATCTACACAAATAAAAAGCAGTAATGGCGAGGTTTTAGGTAATAAAACACGTGTTAAAGTGGTTAAAAACAAAGTCGCTCCACCTTTTAAAACAGCTGAATTCGATATAATGTATGGCGTAGGAATTTCTAAAGTAGGTGAAATTTTAGATGTTGCAGTAGATTACGAAATAATTAAGAAAAGTGGTTCTTGGTTTAGTTATCAAGATACTAAACTTGGTCAAGGTAGAGATGCTGTAAAAACCATAATAAAAGACAATCCAGAACTAATGGAAGAGTTAGAAGAGAAAATAAAAACGATACTCTCTAAAAAATAATTAATCAAAAATCCCGTAAAAACGGGATTTTTTTATCTTTAAACGCAACCTTTTAGAAGTTTAAGTATCTTTATAATGTATTTAAATAAAAGAAAAAAATGTGAAAAAGATATTTTTTGTATGTCTATTTTTTTTGATTTTATCTTCATGTAGTACAGATAATGATAATCCTGAATTCTATTTTGAATTTGTTCCAATAGAAAGTGTGGATATGCCATTATCGTTTCAACATGGAGAAGTTTACACTATAGAATATACTTACTTAAGGCGAACAAATTGTCACTTTTTTAGTGATTTGTATTTTGACCGTTTTGAAAACACAAGAACTGTAGCTGTTATAAATACCGTTTATGAAAATTTAGAAAACACTACTTGTGTAGAATTAACTGATGAATTAGTAACTGGTCAATTTAATTTTCATGTATTAAACCAAAATGGTGTTTATACATTTAAATTTTGGCAAGGCATTAATCAAGTAGGTGAAGATGAATATTTAATAATAGAAATTCCAGTTATTCAATAAATTTTAAACAAACTTAAAATTTGGGTTTAAAACAACTCATACAAAAATGCCAAAAGAATGACACTAAAGCACAAAGCGAACTTTACAAGCTCTATTCGAGTAAACTATTTGCAATTTGCTTAAAGTATTCTAGGAATCATGCAGAAGCTCAAGATAATCTGCACGATGCGTTTATGAGTATTTTTAATAAAATCCATCAATTTAAACACAGAGGGTCTTTTGAAGGTTGGTTAAAACGAATTGTTATAAACACTGCATTACAGCGATATAGAAAAAAAGGTGTTTTAGAAATAGTAAACGAGGAATTAATAGAAGATGTTAATGTTGTAATTGAAAATGATGAGGTAAATATTGATTTCCTTCTTAAGTGTATACAAGAATTACCCGATAGATATAGACTGGTTTTTAATCTATATGTCTTGGATGGTTATTCTCATAAAGAAGTAGCAGAAATGCTAAAAATCACAACAGGAACTACAAAATCCAACCTTGCCAGAGCAAGAATGATTTTAAGAGATAAAATAGAAAAGTATAAAGCAAATTTAAACTCACAATCGTTATAATGAGTGATAAAAAACAAATAGATAGATTATTTCAAGAGAAGCTAAAAGATCTTGAAATTACTCCAGACCAATTGGTTTGGAAATCTATTCAGGCTGATCTAAACAAAAAGAAAAAAGACAGAAAAGTAATTCCATTATGGTTTAAACTCTCTGGAATTGCTACAAGTATTATACTTTTAATTGCCATAGGCTCTTATTTCAATAAAGATTCTGAACCAACTTTAAAAGAAACTTTAGTTGATTCTCCTATCGGAGAAGAAAACAACAATACTAATTTAGAGTTAGAGAATAAAACACCAAAAACAAACCAAAAAAACTTTGAAAGTGTTGATAAAAACTTAACTCCAAAACCTAATCAACATACAAACCTTACAGGCCAAAACAAAAAAGATAATATTGTTAGTAATACTACAAATACAGAAATCTCAAAATCCACTAAAAATCTCAATAAATTAAGCAAAAACTCTGTCAATCAAGAAATTGTAAACACTAAAAATCAAAACATTCCACAATTAAAAAAAGAAAAGAATATTCAATTTGAGTATAAGACAAATGAATTCTTAGAAAGCAACAAAATAAATTCTGAAAAGGCACTAGTAAATAATAATACTAAAACTGAAATAGACACTTCAATTGAGAATAAAAAAACAAATAAAGAACAATTAATTGAAGAAACTGAAAATGCAATTACTGAAGTAATTGCTTCAAATGAAGAAAAAGAAGATATAAAAATTGAAGAAGAAGCTATAAAACGCTGGAGCATAAACCCAAATGTTGCTCCTGTTTATTTTAGTTCCATTGGAGATGGTTCTTCTATTCATTCTCAATTTAACAATAATGCTAAAACAGGAAAAATAAACATGAGTTATGGTATAAGTGCTAGTTATGCTCTAACTGATAAAATTAGTGTTAGAACTGGATTAAACTTGGTTAATTTAGGTTATAGTACTAACGATGTGGCTGTTTTAAGCAGAACAGTTTCTTCTGGTTCTTTAAATCAAAATTTATACAAAAACATTGATTTTAATAATACGTCCAGATCAATGACAATTCTAAATATAAATCAACCTTTTTCTGAAGATTTACCATCGACGCTTCCAAATAAAATTAAAGGAGAATTAGATCAAGAACTTGGATATATAGAAGTCCCAATAGAAGTTGAATACAAACTTATGGATAATAAATTTGGCATGAGTTTTATTGGTGGTTTTAGTACACTTTTTTTAAATAATAACGAAATCTATGCTATAAATAATGGTGAGAAAACACTTATTGGAGAGGCTACTAATGTTAATAACACGAGTTTTAGTGCAAATTTGGGATTAGGTCTTAATTACAATTTAACCAAAAGTATTAATCTTAATATAGAGCCAACATTTAAGTATCAATTAAATACATTCGAAAATACATCTGGAGACTTCAAACCTTATTTTATAGGTTTGTATTCTGGAATAAAATATAAGTTTTAGTTAGTTAGTTTAGCTATTGATTTTCTATACTGTGCAAACAATAGCTACTATGTTAGGTAGAAGCCGCTCAACTTGAGTGGCTTTTATTTTTGCTCTAATTGCGTTAAAGTTGAATGTATAACACCAAACGCTTTTTCTTTTATATCTTTTGTGTCTTTTGTGTTTAATCCAGAAGTTTCTATTTTCTCATGAGGAATCACTCGTAAGATTCCTGGGCTTCCACTAAAAAAAGTATACGAAAAATGCTTTTTATTATCTGGAAAAGTTAAAGGTATAATTGGGATTTGATGATTTATAGCTAATCTAAATGCACCATCTTTAAAAGGTGCTAAAACCACATGTTCTTCTGGAACTAAACCTTCTGGGAAAATACAGACACTCAATCCAGAATCTAGCTTCTTCTTTGCACTTAAATAGACCTGTTTTCTGCTGTTAGAATCACTTCTATCAACTATAATACATGTTTTCTTGTAGAAGAAACCAAACAAGGGAATTTTAGTCAATTCTTTTTTTCCAACAAATACAAAAGGATTATGCTTTACAGTAACTAGCATAAGCATAACATCTATCATCGAAACATGGTTTGCTATAAACATATAGCTTTTCCCTTTTTCTAATTCTAAATTGCCTTTAACTTTCCATCCAAAACCCATTCCTAATAAAATAAACTTAGACCAAATTCTAGCCAATTTAAAAAAGAAAGGATACCATTTTTCGTTTGAAATTGAAATGATTAAAAATGGCATTAAAACCAATATTGGGATTAATACAAGTATGTAAAACCAAAGTCTGTATATAAGCCAAAACGGATATACTAAAAATTTCATGATTTGCCAAAACTACTAAATTAATTGAGCTATTGTATCAAAAAAATTACCTTTGCGCTTTATATTTATAATTTAAATACAATTCCTCTTTAATAAGTAGATCTATGGCAAGAGTTTTAACAGGAGTACAAAGTACAGGAACACCACATTTAGGTAATCTATTAGGTGCAATAATTCCTGCAATAGAAATGAGTAACGACCCAAATAATGAGTCTTTTCTATTTATTGCAGATATGCATTCGCTTACACAAATAAAGGATGCTGAATTATTAAGACAAAACACCTACTCAACTGCTGCAACGTGGTTAGCTTTTGGGCTTGATATTGAGAAAACTGTTTTTTACAGACAAAGTGATGTTCCTCAAGTTGCAGAACTGTCTTGGTATTTAAGCTGTTTCTTTCCATATCAACGCTTAACACTTGCACATAGTTTTAAAGATAAAGCAGATAGATTAGAAGATGTAAACGCAGGATTATTTTCTTATCCAATGCTAATGGCTGCAGATATCTTGTTATACGATGCTAATATTGTTCCTGTTGGAAAAGACCAATTACAACATCTAGAAATTACTCGTGATGTTGCTAATAGGTTTAACCATCAAATGGGAGACACCTTGGTGCCGCCAGAAGCCAAAATCCAAGAAGGAACCATGTATGTTCCAGGAACAGATGGTGGCAAAATGAGTAAAAGTCAAAATAATATTATTAATCTGTTTTTACCAGATAAGCAATTACGAAAGCAAATCATGAAAATTAAAACAGATAGTACGCCTTTAGAAGATTCAAAAGATTGGAATACATGTAATTTGTTTGCGCTTTACAGATTGGTTGCAAATGATACTCAAATAGTAGGAATGAAAGCGAATTACGAAAAAGGTGGCTATGGTTATGGACATGCAAAACAAGCCTTTTATGAGCTACTAACTGAGAAATACGCTACAGAAAGAGTACGTTACAATTACTACATAAATAATCTAGAAGAAATAGATAAAGCTTTAGCAATTGGTGCTGAAAAAGCATCTAAAGTAGCCAATGACGTTTTAAAACGTGTTAGAGAAAAATCTGGTTACTAATGAATTAAAAGCTTTTTAATCCAGTTTTAAATTATTGTTGCGATGATTTTTTTAATAATGTCTCGCATAATATCTGATGATGATTTTGACTGGCTTGCGATTATTGCTCTAGTAGTTTTATTACTCTCTATTGGAAGTATTATTTATATTTTAAAGAAGCCTGATAATAAACTATTCTAATTCTTTAAATAACCTCAAACTGTTTTCCTGGAAGTGGTCTAACCACACCTTTTAGTTCCATGTTCAGTAAAAGTGAAGCGACTTTAAAAGTTGGCATTTGGCAACGTAAGGCAATAACATCTAATAATTCTTTACCATTAGCTTTAAGAAAATTGTAAACTACCTTTTCATCAGATTCTAATTCAACAAATAACTGCTTCTGAACTGGCTTCTCTATGGTTTCTAATTGCCAATTTAAAATATAAGGCACGTCTTCAGGTTGTGATAACACATGTGCTTGTTGTCTTTTTATTAAATTATTGCAACCTACACTTTGAGAGTCTGTAGTTCGTCCTGGAACTGCAAAAACCTCTCTGTTATAAGAGTTTGCAATATCTGCAGTAACTAAACTTCCTCCTTTTTCAGCAGATTCTATTACAATTGTTGCTTCGCTTAGTCCTGCAATTATCCTATTTCGTTTTAAAAAATTCTTTCTATCAAAATCTGACGTACTCCAAAAATCTGTAAAGAAACCTCCATGTTTTTCAACATTAGCCATATATTTTTTATGCACCTTAGGATACACTTGATTTAAACCATGTGCTAAACAGCCAATAGTTTGTAAATTGTTTTTTATGGCTGCTTTTTGTGCAGTAATATCTGTTCCATAAGCAAACCCTGAGACAATAATTGGGTTGTAAGGTGCTAATTGTTCTACTAAGCGTTTACAAAATGCAATACCATGGGTGGTTATTTTACGTGTGCCAACAATACTAATTACATGTCGATTCTGAAGGTTTATATTTCCAGACTGAAACAATAAAATTGGACCATCTATACAATGCTTTAAACGCTCTGGATAAGAAGTATCTGTAAAATAGTGATAATTAATCTGGTTATCTTTTATAAATCTTATTTCAGCTTCAGCTTCCTTAAGGTGTCTTTCGCTTTTAATATCGCTTAAAACCGTTGTTCCAATACCATCAATTTTAAGTAAGTTATTTTTCTTTTCCTTTAAAACAGCTTCAGCAGAACCACAATGATGAATTAGTTTTTTAGCAGTAATGTCTCCAATTTTAGAGATATTTTGCAGCGCTAAAACATATATTAATTCCTGTTCTGTCATTGTAATATGTTGTTTTTTTAAGTACAAGAAAGTAAAAAAAATATTGTTAATAAATAGTTGTGCTTAATTTTTTATGGATCGAAAAATTTTTAACTTTGTTTTTATGCAATTTGAAAGATATATAAGCGATTTACTGTACAGATACGAATGTGTTATCATTTCTGATTTTGGAGCATTTTTAACTCAAAATGTTTCAGCACAAATCCATGAAAGTACTAATGCATTTTATCCTCCTAAAAAAGCTTTATCTTTTAATGAGCAATTACAAAGTAACGATGGCTTATTAGCAAATTATATTGCCAGTGTGGAGAAAATTCCTTTTGAAGCTGCTGTTAGTAAGATTGCTAAAAAAGTAACAGCTTTAAAATCGTACTTATCTGAAGGTGAAACACTTACTTTTAAAAATATTGGTGATTTGTCTCAAAGTAAAGAAGGTAAAATTATTTTTGAACCATCTTATCATCTCAATTATTTAACTGAAGCATTTGGCTTAAGTCAATTTGTTTCTCCTTCAATTTCTAGAGAAGTTTACAAAAAAGAAGTTGAAGAACTAGAAAAAGTTATACCAATTGCTATAAGGCCTAAGCAAAAAAAATCTAATAATTTCTTTAAATATGCTTCTATTGCAGTTTTAGCTTTAACACTTGGTGGATTTATTTCATCTAATTACTACTTAGATAAAATTGAAGCGCATAACCAACAGGCTGAAGCGCAAGCACAAGAGCAGCTTAATAACAAATTACAAGAAGCAACTTTTGTAATTACTAATCCATTACCTTCAGTTACTTTAAATGTCACAAAACAAAGTGGAAATTATCACATTGTTGGAGGTGCTTTTAGATTTCCTGAAAATTGTGACAAAATGCTAAAGGAACTACAAGATTTAGGTTACCCAAATGCTTACAAAATTGGAACTAATAAATATGGTTTACACCAAGTAGCTTATGGTGGTTTTGAAACACGACAAGAAGCACAACGTGAACTTTTCAAGATTAAAAGAACGCATAACAAAGACGCTTGGTTATTGATTCAGGAACTAAAAAAATAGTTTTTTCTTTCTTAAAAAAAAGCAAAAGTCCATAATCCTCATTCTAAAAACCTAAATTCCCATTACCTTTGCACTTCAAAATAAAAAAGGTATGGAAGCAAAACACCCAAAAGATTCTTTAACGGTTTTAACAGATATTGTATTACCTAGTGAAACCAATCCATTAAACAATTTGTTTGGTGGCGAATTGTTAGCACGTATGGATCGCGCAGCAGGTATTGCAGCTAGACGTCATTCCAGACGTATCGTTGTAACAGCCTCTGTAAACCATGTGGCTTTTAATAGAGCTATTCCTTTAGGTAGTGTTGTAACTGTTGAAGCTAAAGTCTCCAGAGCTTTTAAAACTTCTATGGAAATATATCTGGACGTTTGGATAGACGATCGTGAATCTGGAGATCGCTTAAAGGCAAATGAAGCTATTTATACCTTTGTTGCTGTAGACGATGCTAATCATCCTGTAAAAGTACCAGGAATTATACCTGAAACCGAATTAGAAAAAATACGTTTTGATGGTGCTTTAAGACGTAAACAATTAAGTTTGGTTCTTGCAGGAAAAATGAAACCTCACGATGCAACAGAGTTAAAAGCACTTTTTATTTAATAATTAAACCTTTTAAAATAATTAATGTCTTATAGTAAAAACCAATACTATGAGACATTTTATTTTTATACTAGGCTTTATATTTACGTTATCTCTTACCTCATGCGCAACACGAGTTGCTGTAACAGCACCACATACAACTGTTGTTAAAGTTGCGCCTAAACATCACAAAATTGTTGTAGTAAAAGGAAAACGTTATTACTTCTGGAATGGTAAACACTACAAGAAAACAAGACGAGGTTATGTAGTCGTAAAGGTGTAATTATAGTCTAAAAATCCAACTGGAAGGGTTTTGTGTTTTACCATCTTTAAAAATTGAAAAAGCTAAAATGGTTTCGTTAGTAGCTTTGCTTGTAAGTACTTCGCCTATGTCTTGTTTTGTACTTACTTTATCGCCTTTTTTAACGTAGATTTTAGAAAGGTTTTTATAAACCGTAAAGTAATTACCATGTTGTAACATAACGACTTTATTTCCGTTCTTAGGAGTCATTATGGTATGTACTGTACCTTCAAAAACAGCTCTTACTTTTTCGCTTTTATTAGTCGCAATTCGCACACCATTACTTTTAATTTTTATCCTTGGATCTATTGGTGACGGTTTTGTTCCATAACGTACTTTAACCACACCTTTTTCTACAGGCCATGGTAATTTACCTTTGTTAGAAGTGAAATTAGCTGCAAGTACTTTTTGTTCAGGAGTTAAAGCAAAAGTTTTAGACTTAGACGATTTTCCAGCTTTTGTATTAGATTTTGCCATTGCAGCTCTAATAATCTTTTCAATCTCCTTGTCAATTTTATCAACTTGTTTTTGTTTAGTTTTAATTTGAGACGTATACTTATTAAGTTCCTTTCTTAGATTTGCAACCATAGACTCCTGAAGTTTCAACTCGCTTTCCAATTCCCTTTTAGCAACTTTATTTTCTGTAATTAGTTTTTGTTTTGCTTCCTTTTGCTTAGATAAATTAATGTTTAGCTCTTGTAATTTCTGAGTTTGCACCTTGATTTCTTCGCCTTGTTTTTTCTGATGGTCTGCATATTGTTTGATATACTGTAAACGTTTATATGCTTGTTGAAAATCAGCTGATGACAACAAAAACATCACTTTACTTTGCTCTGATTTACTCTTATAAGACTTTACAATCATAGCAGCATATTCTTCTTTTAAAAGCTTAAGCTTATCTCTGTTTAGAGATATTTTCTTCTGGTTTTCGTTTATTTCTCGCGTTAATAAATTGGCTTGCTGATTGGTAATACTTATCAAATTCTTCAAAACTGAAACTTTATAATCCAGATTGTCAACATTAGTTAATACTGACTTCTGTTCTTTTTTACCTTTAAAGAGTAAATTGTTTAACTGGCTGATTTCCTTTTTAAGTTCTTGTCTGCGTTCTTCAAGTTCTTGTTGTTTCTTACTTTGCGCTTGAGCTCCAAATGCTATAAACATTGCTATAACAATTACTAAAAACCTATATGCTGCTGAGTTTACTCGCATTATTCTACTTCTATTTCTTTAAATCCTGATGGAATTCTAAACGGAAATCTTAAATCGTTGTTTAGTGAAACCGATTTTAATTCCATGTTTATAATTGTTTCTTCTGTGTCTTCTACAGCAATAACTCTTATCTTTTGCGGAAGAATTTTATTATCAACTTCTTGATAATTGTTATAATCTATTTGCAGCATTCTTCGTTCTAATGGTTGTGCTAATTGTTGCGAATCCATTAGAAAATGGGATGGATTTAAAAGATAAAAAATCTCAAACAAGATGTTTTGGTCATGAGGTTTTAAAAGATAAGACTTCTCGTAAACATCTGCTTCAAAATCTTTTTTGCTCAATCCAAAAAGTGCTTGTCCTAATAATAAATTCTGTATGTTTTCAAAATTTAATTCTGTTCCTAACAAATCACTTATCAGTGAAAAATCGCCATCAAAATAGGTGTTGTCCAATTTATTATAAAAACTTACACGCTCAGGTGTGATTTTAGCTCTTACTACTGCAAACGAAGCACTAATCCAAATGGTTTTGTCTTTTTCCATTCTAAGGTTTACAGTATGTGATTGCGACTTTGTACCTTGTGTATATTCAACCTTAACTTTAGATTGAAGTGTTGTAAACTTAAAATCCTGTTTTTTATGCGACTTAATAAGCTCTTTGATTGAAATCCTTGTATCTAAAGTGCCAGAATCTGTAACACGTTTTGCAGACTTACAAGCTGTAAAAAGTATAACCAGAATAAGTACAAATATTTTAAGAGTTTTTATCATTCTTTATTTAATAAGGCATCTGCCTTTTTAGAAAACGCATTAGATTTTGTAATATTATTACTGAGTTTGTAAGCAATACTTAGTTGTCTGTAAAAGTCAATTTCCATAATAACATTATCTATAATATAGTCTACGCCAATTTCCAATGATTCTATTGCTTTATCTGGTTGATTTAAATTATTATTTGCAACACCATTAGCTAAATATAATATTGGTTGCGATGGATATAATTCTAGGTTCTCGCTACTAAAAGCTTCAGCTTCTTGGTATTTTTTTAAGTCTATTTGAAGGAACAATGCTTTTTTAATGATATCAAAATTTGTTTCGTCTTTGGTTAAGGCTAATTTAAACTGTTCCAGAGCTTTTTCTTTATTATTTTTCTGAAGATAAAACTGTCCTAATTCTGCATGAGATTTTCCAGTTTCATCACTTGCAACATTAGTTGTAACTTCAAGCAAATCGTCTTCAAATTGTGGATTGTCTCTTACAAACTTTACAAAATCGTTTAATACCATAGCTTTTGCGTCTGGTTTTATAATATTGCTTTTCACAACAATTTTCATCGACTTAATTGCCTTTTTGTGATTGCCTTCATCCAAATAAAACTTGTATAAAGCTAAGTGTACTAATTGTGAATTTGGCTTTTGGTCTAGTAGTTTTATTGCGGTTTCAAATGCTTTCTTCTTGTTGTTTCTTTCGCTGTAACGATAGATTAAGTTGAGGTAATTGGATTCGTTGTTCGGTTGTAGTTCTATTCGTTCTTCTAAGTATTCAATACGTTCTTTATCGTCTCCTGTTGCGTTATAGATTGCTTTTCTTATAGCATCTCTGTCTTCGGAAATACCAAATTCTTCATCTAATTCATCTAAAGTCTTTAATGCTAAACGATACTTTTTGTTTTCAAAATAGAAGTTTGCTAAATCTTGCTTATAATCTGGATGAAATTGAGTTAATTTTTTTACCGTTTTTAAGGCGTCCTCATAATTATTAATTTGAACGTAAACGCCATATAAAGCATCGAGATACCACTCATTATTAGGATCAATATTTATAGCTTTTTTAAGTGATTCTTCAGCTTTGCCAAAGTTTTTTAGCATGACGTAATTCTTTCCTAACTCGTAATAAACTACAGCTTCAGAATCTCTTAATTCAGCACATTTTAGAAGTGCTTTTACAGCTCTGTCATAATTTTCTATTCCTTTTTGTTTTAAGGCTTCAAAAAACGAATCTTGAAACTTGTCTTCTACATTTCCAAGGTCGTCATCTGGTCTTTTGTTAAAATCTACTTGAGTACTAGAAAGTTTAGGCATTAAAATTATGCCTAGAAAAATGAGTGCTATTTTAAGAGTTTTTTTCATTTAAACTATTTGGTTCCTGTACTTCCAAATCCACCAGCTCCACGAGAAGTCTCAGAAAGTATTTCGACTTCTATCCATTCTGCACGTTCTTGTTTAGCAATAACTAGTTGCGCAACACGTTCGCCATCTTCAACTTTAAAATCTTCATTGGATAAGTTAACAAGAATTACGCCAATTTCACCTCTATAGTCTGCATCTACTGTTCCTGGAGCATTTAAAACAGATATTCCTTTTTTTGCAGCGAGTCCACTTCTTGGTCTCACTTGTGCTTCGTAACCAATTGGAAGCTCTATAAACAATCCAGTTTTTACAATAGTACGCTCTAAAGGTTTAAGTATAATTTGTTCAGAAATATTAGCTCTTAAGTCCATTCCAGCTGAAGCAATTGTCTCATAACTTGGTAAATCGTGTTTTGATTTGTTTATAATTTTTATCGTCATGTTAGCGTTTTAATAGTTGTTTGATTTCGTTTTTCTCCAAAACTAATATAAATGCAAAAAAAGCAAATAATATAGCTGAACTTACATAATAGTTTGCATTAAAATTATAATACACTAAAAATGATAATCCTGCTCCTGCCAGTAAATATAATAGAACTCTAAATACATCGTAAGGAACTTTGTAATGCTTTTGACCTAAAGCAAAAGAAATAATTGCCATACTTAAATAGGCTAATAAGGTCGCCCAAGCTGCAGCAATAAACCCAAATTTTGGTATTAACAACAGGTTTAAAGCAACTGTAATTACAGCCCCTACAATGGATATATACATACCATATCTTGTCTTATCTGTAAGCTTGTACCAAATAGCCAAATTAAAGTATATACCCAAACAGAGGTTAGCTAATAACACAATAGGAATTATATCTAAAGCAATCCAGTAGGATTCGTCTCTTACAATTAATACTTTAAAGATATCTAAGTAAGCAACAATAAAAAGTAACATTAAACTTCCAAAAATCACAAAATATTTCATGATAGTTGCATAGGTTTTTTTAGCGTTTTTCTCTTTAGCGTGATTAAAGAAAAATGGTTCTGCACCTAGACGAAATGCTTGAATAAAAATAGTCATAAACACAGCAATTTTATAGCATCCAGCATAAGCTCCATTAATGTCTTTATCTAATAATTGAGGTAAAATCCACTTATCAAAATTCTCGTTTATCACATAAGCTAATCCTGCAACCATAATTGGCCAACTGTAGTTTAGCATCTGTTTAAGAATGCTAAAATCTAAGACCATTTTTGTCTTAAAGAAATAAGGAGAGAGCAGCACAAATGTAAATGCACTTGCAGCAAGATTTGCAATAAAAATATATTTCACTAAATCTGAATTATCATAACCTGATAGTGGAATCCCAAATTTTGGAATACCCCAAAGAAAAAAGAAGTTAAGTGCTACATAAACTGCAATATTACTAAGCTTAATAACTGTAAACTTAATTGGTCTTCCTGTGGCTCTTAAATAGGCAAATGGTGCAACTACAAGCGTGTCTAATGCTATAACACCAACTAAGTTATTGAAGTAATCTAGTCTCAAGTCTAAGCCTTCAGCAATTTGCTGATTAAATATAAAGACAAATACAAAAACTAAAACAGTTGTTATAGTGAGGCTAATTAAGGTTGTTGAAAACACTTTTGATTTTGATTCAGATTTACTAAAAAACCTAAAAAAAGCAGTTTCCATTCCATAGGTTAACAGAATGTTGAAAAACGCAGCATACACATAGAAATATGTGTTATCTGAATAGCTTGATGTATCGAGCGTGTCTGTATGTAAAGGCACCAGAATAAAATTCATAAGTCTAGGTAAAACTGTTGCTAGACCATAAATAATTGTGTCTTTAAAAAAGGATTTGAGTGTGCTCAAAAAATTGCGTTTATAGTGCTAAAAATACACTATTACAAAACGTTATGCAACCTAAGTTATTGTTTGTTTTGTGGTGGTGCCGAAGGATATGCAAGAAGTTCTTTTTGTGTGATTTGTTTAATTTTAAAATATTTTGTGGCTTTCCCTTCTTTATAACTTACAACGCATTCTGAGTTTTCAAGATCAAAAGGAATCTTAGTTACTTTTTTAGGTAATTTGTTTCCATACTCAGCATAAGGTTCTTTTGACATAATAACATCATTTTTAGAATTAGTATCAGACAAAAAACGCCCCACAAATATTAAATAGTCACCAGATTTTTGCTCTAGCTTTGTTACTCTTCCTCTGAAGTAAACACTGTCTAAGCTAATATTTGATTGCCATTTTTCCTTTACAGGAATATAGAGATTTAACCCTGATCCTCCTCCTTGAACTCCAGCAACCCAACTTTGGCAATATACTTTACCCAATTGAATTGGTGATTCTGTTTGAAGTATGTAAGAACTTGAACAATTTGAAAAACTTATCATAATCAAAACTAACAAAAGTAACTTTTCTATAACTTTCATGAATATATATTTAGTAATTTTAAATATATGAAATCAAATAGTATTCCATAAAAAAAGCCTCACAAATATGAGGCTTAATATTATTTAATTGTTTATTCAAGTTCAGCATGAAACTTTTTAGTTATTTAAGGCTTCCGCACCACCAACAATCTCCAGAATCTCTCCAGTAATTGCTGCTTGACGTGCTTTGTTGTATGTTAAAGTTAATGAATCTTTTAATTCACCTGCATTATCTGTTGCTTTATGCATTGCTGTCATACGTGCTCCATGTTCGCTAGCAAAAGAATCTCTAACACCTTTATACAATTGTGTTTTTAAAGACTTAGGAATTAATTGCTCAACAATTTCTTGTTTTGATGGCTCAAAAATGTAATCTAGGTTTGCAGTCGATTCAGATTGTACAGGCACAATAGGTAAAAATTGTTCTGTCATTACTATCTGTGTTGCTGCATTTTTAAATTTGTTGTAAACCAATTCAATTTTATCAAACTCACCTTCAACAAATCTATCCATTAACGATTGTGCGATGGTTGCTACATTCTCAAAAGTTAAATTATCATATACATCGCTGTGGTTTTCAATAACATTAGCATGTTTTGACAAAATATCATTTCCTTTTTTTCCAATAGTAAGAATTGATACATCTCTATTTGAATAATTCTCTTTCTCTAACCTTAAACATTCTTTAATAATGTTAGAGTTAAAAGCGCCGCACAAACCTCTATTAGATGTTATGGCTACAATTAAAACCTTATTTACATCACTTTGTGTAGCATATTTACTCCCAGAATCTGCATCTAATGTTGCGCTTAAACTTTGTAAAAGTTCAGTTAACTTATTTGCATATGGACGCATTGCAGTAATAGCATCTTGAGCTTTCTTTAACTTTGCAGCAGATACCATTTTCATGGCACTAGTTATCTGCATCGTTGAAGATACTGATGCTATTCTGTTACGTATTTCTTTTAAGTTTGCCATTCTTTTTTGTTTGTAACTCTGCTTAATGCAGAATCATAATAAACGAACTTCAATTCTTGAGATTCCTGTATTTACAGGAATGACATTTATGTACTATACTTTCCTGCTAAATCTTTAACTACTTTAGTTAAAGTGTTTGTAACTTCATCTGTTAATTTACCTGATTTTAAAACAGCTAGTGTATCTGCATGTTTTGCTCTTAAGAACTCAATAAAATCGTTTTCAAACTCTTTTACTTTATCAACAGGGACATCTCTTAATAAGTTTTTTGATCCTGCATAAATAATTGCTATCTGATCTTCAACTTTATAAGGGTCGTTTTGTGCTTGTTTTAAGATTTCTACGTTACGTTTACCTTTTTCAATTACATTCATTGTTGCAGCATCAAGATCTGATCCAAACTTAGCAAATGCTTCTAATTCACGGAATTGTGCTTGATCTAACTTTAATGTTCCTGCTACTTTCTTCATGGATTTAATCTGTGCATTACCTCCAACACGAGATACAGAAATACCTACATTAATAGCTGGACGTACACCAGAGTTAAATAAATCTCCATCTAAGAAGATTTGTCCATCTGTAATTGAAATTACGTTTGTTGGAATATATGCTGAGACGTCTCCTGCTTGTGTTTCAATAATTGGTAAAGCTGTTAACGAACCTCCTCCTTTTACCATTGGTTTTAATGCGTCTGGAAGGTCGTTCATATTTTTAGCAATCTGATCGTTGTTGATAATCTTAGCTGAACGCTCTAATAAACGAGAATGCAGGTAGAAAACGTCTCCAGGATATGCTTCACGTCCTGGTGGACGACGTAATAATAGTGACACTTCACGATACGCAACCGCTTGCTTTGATAAGTCGTCATAGATAATTAAAGCTGGTCGACCAGAATCTCTAAAGTATTCTCCAATTGCTGCTCCTGCCATTGGCGCATATACTTGCATTGGCGCAGGATCTGATGCGTTTGCAGCTACTATAGTTGTATAAGCAAGAGCTCCTCTTTCTTCTAATACTTTAGCAATATTTGCAACTGTTGATGCTTTTTGACCTATTGCAACATATATACAATATACAGGCTCACCTGCATCATAAAACTCTTTTTGATTTAAGATCGTATCGATACAAACTGTTGTTTTACCTGTTTGTCTGTCTCCAATTACTAACTCACGTTGACCTCTTCCTATAGGAATCATTGCATCAATAGATTTGATTCCCGTTTGTAAAGGCTCAGTTACAGGTTCACGATAAATTACACCAGGAGCTTTGCGCTCTAGAGGCATTTGGTAAGTTTCCCCAGCAATTGGTCCTTTTCCGTCAATTGGAGTTCCTAACGTATCTACAACACGCCCAACAATATCTTCACCCACATTAATAGATGCGATACGGCCAGTACGTTTTACTGTTGAACCTTCTGCAACTAATTTAGAGTGTCCTAATAATACAATACCAACATTATCTTCTTCAAGGTTAAGGACAATTCCTTCAAGACCGCCATCAAATTCTACTAACTCACCATATTGAGCATTGGAAAGTCCATAAGCTCGTACAATACCATCACCTACAGTTAGTACTGATCCTACTTCATCTAGTGAAGCTGATGCTTCAAATCCTGAAAGTTGTTGTTTTAAGATTGCTGATACTTCAGCTGGTTTTACTTCTGCCATCTTTTTTTAGATATTAGATGTTAGATAATAGATGTTTTACATCATTTACTCTAACTCAATTTTTTAATTTATTGTAAATTCTCTTCTTAATTTTTCTAATTTATTTGAGATACTTGCATTGTATTGCTTATCTCCCACACGTAAAATAAAGCCTCCAAGGATGCTCTCGTCTACAATATTTTCTATCGCTACTGTTTTACTTGTTAGTGTCTTTACTTTTGCTAATACCTTTTTCTCAAGTTCTTTAGTCATTGGTATAGCAGTAGTTACAGTAGCAGTTTCTTTATTGCTAAGCTCATCAAATAATACGCTGTATTTTGATGCTATTTGTGGTAAAATTTCTAATCTTTTATTCGTAAAAAGCACATCAAAAAGTCCAGAACTAATAGCATTTAACTTCGGGAAAACCTTAGTTAATACTACTTTTTTCTCTTCTGATTTTACAACAGCGCTTTTAAGCATTGTACTTAAATCTTCATTTTCAGAAAACGTATTAGCAATTAGCTTCATATCATTATTTACAGCTTCTGATGATTTCTTATCTGATGCTAAACTTAAAACTGCTTTTGCGTAACGTATTGCTGCTCTACTCCCTGCCATTATTAATTATTTTAATGTTGCTTCACCTAACATAGATTCCACAAGCTTAACTTGCTTGTCTTTGTTAGATAATTCTTCACGCACAACCTTTTCTGCGATTTCAATAGATAAATCTGCAACTTGCGATTTTAAATCTGCAATGGCTGCTTTCTTTTCTGTATCTATTGCTGCTTGAGCTTGAGCAATTAATTTATTTGCTTCTGCTTTAGCTTCGTCTTTAGCGTCTTCTACCATTTTGTTTTTGATTTCACGAGCTTCTTTTAACATGGCTTCACGCTCAAGTCTAGCTTCTTTTAATAGCTTTTGGTTGTCTGCTTGAAGATTTTCCATTTGTTGTTTTGCATTTTCTGCAGACTCTAAGGCTTCTTTAATACCTTCTTCTCTTTCGTTAACAGCATTAAGAATTGGTTTCCATGCGTATTTTCTTAATAAGAATAATAACGCTAGAAATAATACTGTTTGCCAGAAAAACAAACCAATTGAAAATTCTCCTAATAACTTTTCCATAATTTATATATAGTGTTATATCGTTTTAATTTTTAATTAAGCAAAGTTGTAACCAACCGTTACAACTTTGCTTGTAATACTTGATTATACTGCGA